>RKCM01000062.1 GCA_014858325.1 Oscillospiraceae bacterium
GCACTCGACCCCAACCTCGTCCAGACCCTCGAGAACAACCCCGCCATCATCCACGGCGGCCCCTTTGCCAACATCGCCCATGGCTGCAACAGCGTCATGGCTACCAAGCTCAGCCTGTCGCTGGCGGATTACGTCATCACCGAGGCAGGCTTCGGCGCAGACCTGGGCGCAGAGAAGTTCCTGGACATCAAGTGCCGCTATGCGGACATTGCGCCCAGCGCCTGCGTGCTGGTGGCGACCCTCCGCGCCCTCAAGAGCCACGGCGGCGTGGCCAAGGCCGACCTGAACCAGCCCAACCTGGAAGCCGTGAAGGCCGGCGCCGCCAACCTCATCCGCCACATCGACAACCTGAAGAACGGCTTTGGCCTGCCCGTGGTGGTGGCCATCAACGCCTTCCCCACCGATACCCCCGAGGAGCAGGCCTACGTGGAGCAGGTGTGCAAAGAGCAGGGGGTGCCCTGCGTGCTGAGCGAGGTCTTTGCCAAGGGCGGCGAGGGCGGCAAGGCACTGGCGGAGGCCGTGCTGAGCGTGATGGAGGACCGCCCCATCCAGTATACCTACCCGCTGGAGATGCCCCTGAAGCAGAAGGTGGAGGCCATTGCCAAGAAGATCTACCGCGCCGACGGCGTGAACTTCTCCGCTGCCGCCAGCAAGACGCTGGCCGAGCTGACCGACTTGGGCTATGGCAATCTGCCCGTCTGCATCGCCAAGACCCAGTACAGCTTCAGCGATAATGCGAAGCTCCTGGCTGCGCCCACCGGCTTTACCATGGAGGTGCGGGAAGTCCGTCTGGCCGCCGGTGCAGGGTTCGTGGTGGTCATCTGCGGCAGCATCATGACCATGCCCGGCCTGCCCAAAAAGCCTGCCGCCGTCAACATTGACGTGGACGCCGAGGGAAAGATCACCGGCCTGTTCTAAAAAATTGAAAATTTTTTGCACGACGTTTCCGTAAAAAGCGTTGGAAATCCCCGGCTTGTCTCGTTGGACAGGCCGGGGATTTTTTGCGCTTGTAGAAAAAATTCGACTTGTTTTGTGCAAGATGCTCTATAAATGTGTACAAATCATGGAAAGATTGAGAAAAAAGGCTTCAAACTGTTTACAAAAGCGTAACAAACTGTTATACTTTAGGATAGTGATTAAAACGCAGAGAGGATGAAAAAAGGTGGAAATTTCACCGCATGGTCTGAAAAAGAAGCTGGCAGCACTGGCACTGTCTCTGGTCCTGCTGCTGACCTGCCTGCCGGGGGCGCTGGCCGTCGATCTGAACGTGGACGCCGGGTTCTACTTCAAGCAGAGCCGGGGCGGCACCTGCACACTGGCCTCCGCCGCCATGATGCTCCGCCGCCGCGCCTATCTGGACGGTCTGATCGACTGGGTGGACGTGACGGAGAACAGCGTCAAGAGCTCCGCCTGGTCCGGCGGCCTGTCGCACAGCTTCAACTATAAGGCCATGCAGGTGGGCTACGCCACCCTGCCCTCCGGCAATGCAGAGAAGACACAGGTGCTGGTGGAGCTGCTGGCCCAGCACCCGGAGGGCATCGTCCTCTACGACCGCCGCCAGCCCCACGCCGTGCTGCTGACCGACTACACCGACGGCGTCTTCTATTGCTCCGATCCGGCCGGCAGCGTCTCCTCGGGCCGTGTGCCCATTTCCGCTGCCAGCATCTCCATCGGCAGCTCCTCCTGCTATTGGTACATCACTTCGGATCAGAACAGCGTTGCCGTCCAGCCCGACAGCCTGCGGCTGGAAGGCGTCAAGTATCCCATCAACCTCCGCCTTGGCAGCGGCATGAGCGTGAGCGGCACCGTAGCCAGTGCATCCAGCGCCGTGCTGACCGAAGTGGAGGTGGCCATCCTGGACGCTGCCGACCAGACCGTCCAGAGCGCTGAGGCCGCTCCCAATGCGGCCAGCTGGTCGCTGAAAAATCTGGACAGCCAGATCCGCTTTGGCGAGCTGCCCGAGGGCGCTTACAGCTACATGGTGCTGTTGACCGACTCCAACGGCCAGACCCTCTGCTTCATGAGCGATTTCACCGTGTCCAGCGCTGCCACCAGCACCTCGACCTATTGGTCGGTGCAGGACCCCTCCGGCTCAAAGCTGACCGAGGGCGTGCAGCAGGCCGTGGAGACTGCGGTGGAAGCCGCCGCCAACGCGGAACAGTCCACCAAGAGCTGGCTGGAAAAACTCTTCGGTTGAGTAGAACGGAAAACGAATATTCCAAAACGTAAAACAACAGCGCGGGAGCTTACTTCGCTCCTGCGCTGTTGTTTGGCGTTCAGGAAGAAGTGCGGCAGAGCGTCGTGCCCGGGAAGTAGTGGGCCAGGATCTCGGCTGCCGAAGCACCCTGCTCGGCCAGAGCTTTGGCACCCCATTGGCTCATCCCCACGCCGTGGCCGTAGCCGTGGGTGGTGAAGGTGAAGGTGCCGGCCGCATAGTGCACCGTAAAATCAGTGCTGCGCAGGCTCAGCGCCCGCCGCAGGGCCGTGCCGGAGAGCGCCTGCCCGCAGACGGGCTGGGCCGTGATGTAGCCCGAGGAGCTCCGGGTGGGGGAGCCGAACCAGCTGCCCGGGGCGGCAGCATCCGGGGTCAGCCCCAGCCCGGCCAGCGCTTCCTCCACCTGCGCCTGCGGGAGGGAGAGGGCGACTTCGTAGTGGGGGGCGCTGCAGTCGGCGGCGCTGTCCACCGCGACCAGATAGGGCAGGGGCGCGCCCCAGACGTTCTCGCTGGCCTCGGTCCGGCCGTTGGAGAGGGCAAAATAGCTCGTTCCGGCGGCAGTGCCGTCATAGCAGAGCACCTCGTCCGCCACCTCGTCCACAAGGGCCGAAAGGCGGGCGAAATGGGCCTCGTACTGGGTGCCCCAGTAGCTGCGCAGCACGGCGTCCGTCAGGTAGCCCTGCCGCCGCGCGGGGTCGGCGGTGAGCCAGCCCTGGGCGCTGTCCGCTGCGTGGTCGCGGCAGTAGAGGACATAACTGTGGGCTGCGATGGCCTGTGCCTTGAGGGCTTCGTCCGGCCAGTCCATGGGCATCTCCGCTGCCACGGCTCCCAGCAGGTAGGCCCGTTTTTCCACCTCCTCCACGGCCCCGGTGGAGAGATTTTGGATGCGAAACACGTCCGCGTCCCCCGTGTAGGCGGCCGAGGAGGGAAGAAGGCGCTCCAGAAGGCCATTCTCTTCCGAAGAGGCAGAGGAAGGGGTGCCCTCGGAAGAGGCCGCAGAACGGCTCAGGACCGCCTTTGCCAGCCGATACCCTACGCGGGGCAGCAGCAGGGTGCCCAAAAGCAGCGCGGCGCAGAGGAGCAAAAAGGCTTTTTTCATTTCCGTCACCCTCCCAAACCGTTTTGGACCAGCATACACCCGGTGCGCGGCAAAAAAGCGCAGAAGCGGGGGCCTCCCGCCTTGCATTTTGGGCGCAAATGCGCTATGATGATACCATTGATTTGCCCACTTCGACAGGGGGTGGGAGAAGACGAGGAAATAGAATGGATCTGTTGATTTTACTTTCGATTATCCTGAGCGTATTGCTCGGTGTAGGCCGCGCTGTCGATCTGGCCCTCTTCACCGACCCGGCCAGCGGCCTGTGCACGGCGGGCTCGGTCTGGCTGCGGTATGCGGCGCTGGCCATTGCGCTGGCTGCGGCCGTTCTTGCAGGCCGGACGAGGGCGCATAAGCCCCGGCGCCTGTGCGGCAGCTGCAAGCCTTCGGGTGCGCTGGCCCTGCTGGGGGCCGTCTGGATGGTGCTGGCGGGCGTCGCAAAGATCTTTTTTGGCAGCGCACCGCTGGCAAAAGGCATCTGGGGCGCTTTGGCCATCTGCTGCGGCGGATGGCTGTGCACGCTGGGGCGCAGCTGGTGGAGCAAAACCTGGAAGCAGCCCACGGGGAGCCTGACCGGGGCTGTGCTGGGCAGCGCCCTCTTTTATTGGTGCGTGCTGACCCGCTTTATGGAGAACAGCTCCAGCTGGCACCGGGTGGCCCCCACGGCCACGGTGTGGCAGATGCTGGCCGCGCTGGTCTTCCTCTCGGCGCTGGCCCGGGCGCTTTACCTGCCCGAGACCACCAACGGCAGGACCCTCTGCGCGGGGGGACTTGCCAGCTTTGCCCTCTGCCTGTGCTGGGAATTGCCCCAATTGGCGGCAGACCTCCCCACCGGGCCGGACGAGCTGCCGGAATTTTTCTTCGGGCTGGGGCTGTGCTGCATCGGGCTGCTGGGGCTGGTGTGCACCCTGCGCTGTGCAGCAGGGGAAAAGAGCAAGCACTCCGTTGGGTGAATTGCTCAAAACCGGGAGCCAAAAACTATGAAAATCGGTCAAAAGACAAAAAGTGAAAAATGAAGTTGTTAATTTTTTGGCAGGCACTTGAAACTTGCGGCGATTTGGACTACAATAAAGGTACCGTGAATTATCCGATTTAGGGTATGAACATTTAGGAGGTACTAATAACATGGCTGTTAGAGTTGCTATCAATGGTTTTGGTCGTATTGGCCGTCTGGCTTTCCGTCAGATGTTTGATGCTGAGGGTTACGAGGTCGTTGCCATCAACGATCTGACCAGCCCCAAGATGCTGGCTCACCTGCTGAAGTATGATACCGCTCAGGGCTCCTTCTGCGGCAAGATCGGCGAAGGCAAGCACACCGTCGAGGCTACCGAGGATTCCATCATTGTCGATGGCAAGGAGATCAAGATCTACGCTGTGAAGGACGCAAAGGACGCTCCCTGGGGCGAGCTGAACGTTGACGTTGTTCTGGAGTGCACCGGCTTCTACACCAGCAAGGAGAAGAGCATGGCTCACATTCAGGCTGGCGCTAAGAAGGTCGTTATCTCTGCTCCCGCAGGCAACGACCTGAAGACCATCGTTTACTCCGTCAACGAGAAGACCCTGACCAA
>RKCM01000076.1 GCA_014858325.1 Oscillospiraceae bacterium
GCGCCCACCAGCGCCGCCGCGCCGCCGCCGCCCGGGGCCGGGCTGTTGCCGGCAAGGTCGGCCAAAAAGGCTTCACAGCTCAGTTTCATCAGTTCCACGATAGATTCCTTTCTCGGTGACGAATGCGTCCAGCTGCTGGTCGTAGGGGCCCACAGCGGCACGGGGGACCCGCTGGGCCTCAAAGGCTGCGCCGATCTTCACGGCACGGGTGCAGCCGGGCAGGTAGCGGTCGTAGTAGCCCTTGCCCATGCCCACCCGACGGCAGGCCGCGTCAAAGGCGGTGCAGGGGACCAAAATCAGATCCAAAGCATCCGGCGGCAGAATCTCTGCCCGGGCTAAAATGGGGGTGCGGATGCCGTAAGCGCCTACCTCCCAGCCGTTGGCTGGGGCCGGGACGGCGGCGGTCAGGCGAAAGTCTTCACCGCAGACGGGGTAGGCGATCTGCTTGCCCTGCCGGGCTGCTTCCTCGGCCAGTGCGGCCAGATCGACCTCCGCGCCAAAGGCGGCGTAGAGCAGGATGCGCTGCGCCGCCCGGAACGACCCCAGAGCGGCAATCTGCTCACAGATGCGGGCGCTGGCCTCGGCTCGCCGGGCAGGGGAGAGCGCCCGGCGGGCGGCTTTGCCCTGTGTCCGCTGGGCCTGTTTTGCTTCGGAAATGGTCATAGGCTTCCCCCCGGAATTGCTGGGGGCCCCGCAAAACGGAAGTGGGGCAGGATGCACAAAAATTACCCAGCATATTTATTCATTATAATAAACGCTGCGGGCCCCAAATGCAAGCGTTTTTGTCCAAAATACGGTTGAAGATTTTGGCCTGTTCTGCTATAGTAAAGAAAAGCAGAGACGCCGGACAGAGAGAGGCCTCTGCTTTTTTCAAAATGTTTGTGTCAGAGAGGGGTAACGCAGTATGTACAACGAAATGATGGATACCATCGGTCTGGTGGAACAGGCCGACCCGGAATTGGCCGCAGCCATGGGCCGGGAGCTGGAACGCCAGCGCCAGAACATCGAGCTCATTGCCAGCGAGAATATCGTCTCGCCCGCCGTGATGGCGGCTATGGGCAGCATCCTGACCAACAAGTACGCCGAGGGCCTGCCCGGCAAGCGGTATTACGGCGGCTGTGCCTATGTGGATGAGGTGGAAAACATCGCCATCCAGCGGGCCTGCAAGCTGTTTGGGGCCAAGTACGCCAACGTCCAGCCCCACTCCGGCGCACAGGCCAATCTGGCCGTCTATTTTGCCCTGCTGGATCTGGGCGATACCGTCATGGGCATGGATCTTTCCCAGGGCGGTCACCTGACCCACGGCTCCCCGGTGAATATGTCGGGCAAGAACTACCACTTCGTCTCCTATGGCGTCAACGCCGAGGGCGTCATCGACTACGCTGAGCTGGAAAAGCAGGTGAAGAAGGTGCGGCCCAAGATGATCGTGGCGGGCGCTTCCGCCTACCCCCGCGCCATCGATTTTGAAAAGCTGGCGGAGATCGCCCATGGCTACGGGGCCTACCTGATGGTGGATATGGCCCACATCGCGGGCCTCGTGGCCGGCGGGATGCACCAGAGCCCCGTGCCCTACGCCGATGTGGTGACCACCACCACCCACAAGACCCTGCGGGGCCCCCGCGGCGGCCTGATCCTCACCAACAACGCCGTGCTGGCCAAGCGGATCAACTCCGCCGTCTTCCCCGGCACCCAGGGCGGCCCGCTGGAGCACGTCATTGCCGCCAAGGCCGTCTGTTTCGGCGAGGCGCTGAAGCCCGAGTTCCGGGAGTATGCCCGCAAGATCGTGGAGAACGCACAGGCGCTGGCCGCACAGCTGCAGGCCCGGGGCGTCAAGCTGGTGTCCGGCGGCACGGACAACCACCTGATGCTGGTTGACCTGCGGGAGGAGGAGTGCACCGGCAAGGAGCTGGAAGCCCGGCTGGACAGCGTGCACATCACTGCCAATAAGAACACCGTCCCCGGCGAGACCCGCAGCCCCTTTGTGACCTCCGGCGTCCGTCTGGGCACCCCGGCCGTCACCACCCGCGGCATGGGCCCCGCCGAGATGAAGGAAATCGCCGATTGCATCGCCGACTGCATCTGGCACTACGACGAGAAGCGGGACGAGATCAGCAGCCGGGTGCTGGCCCTGACCAAGGCATTTCCATTGTATGAGTAATACTTATGGGCGGCCGCTTGACAAAAAGTGTCCATTTGGACACTTGCGCGGGCAGAAGGATTCTGCTAAAATAGAATCGTAGAAAAAGGCGGGGCGTTTTGCCGGGGAAGCGGTCTGCGCGGCCTCCGGCTGCAAAATATGGAAAGCGCGGAAAATGACGTAAAAATTTCCAGAGTGAATTTGCCTCCCGGGCTTGACAAGCGCTCCGTTCCGATTCATAATGGTCACAAGGCATGGGAAAATGTCTGGAAAGAGAGGACCCCGAACATGAAGCAGTTTTGGAAAAAGCTGGTGCTCTGTGTCCTGACGCTGGCACTGTGCTGCAACCTGGTGCCCATGGCGTTTGCGGCCGGCCCCGGTTACTACACCGTGTACTTCGAGAGCCAGGGCGGCGTTTGCGACGTACTGCAGCTGCCTGCCTACAAGATGGGAGATGTGTATCGCCTGACCACGATCCCCACCCCGGTCCTGGACGGCTACCGTTTCGACGGCTGGTACATCAACGGCGAGGACAATGACCCGGACGGCACCCAGCTGGGCACCGGCACGGACATCAAGGCGGACACCACGGTGTACGCCCGCTGGACCGCCACCGGGCAGACCAGCACGGTGGAAGCGCCCCGCATCCAGACGCTGCCTGCGCAAGAGCTCTCGGTGAAAAAACACCTGGGCACGGTGCTGGTCGTCGGGATGACGGTGGCAGCGGTGGCTCTGGTGGTAAGCCAGGCATCCTGAGTTTGGAAACGTTTTGAAAACGGTTATTGCTATTGAAGAAAGGAAAATCATTATGACGAATTATGAGATCAAAATGCCCGCCAACTACGCTGCCATCGATGCAGAAGAGATGACCTACCTGGTCGGCGGTGAGACCACCGGCTGGCAGATGTTCAAGGACGTCGGCACCCTGTTCAACTACATTGCCCGCGTTTTCTCTGCCGGCAGCTCCATCATCAACAACGTGGTCACCATTGTGGATACCGTGAAGAAGCTGAACGACTTCTTCCCGAAGATGGGCGAGACCACCAAGTAAGAAACGGTCGGACAGAACCATAGAACCCCAAAGCGCCCCGAGGTTTCCTGCCCTCGGGGCGCTTTTTGCGTGCCGCTGCCTTAAAAAAGAAAACAGAGCCCCCTGTTCCGGCCGGAACAGGGGGCTCTGTGCAAAGAGCTTATCAGTAGTGCAGCTGGTCGGCGGTCAGCTTTTCCAGCACGGGAAGCATGGCAGCGGCTTCGGCCTTGGCGGCAGGCAGGTCCATGTCGCGGTAGTTGCCGCACTCCACCTCGCTGGCCCCGGGGATGGCCCCCTCAAAGGCAGCCATGAAGCGGAAGGACTCCACCGTCAGCTGCAGGGCCTGGGCCGGGGTGAGGCCCCGCGTCAGCAGATAGAAGCCGGTGCGGCAGCCCATGGGGCCCACGTAGACCACGCCGTCCTTCACGGCGCTGTTGCGGGCGTAGGTGGCAAACAGGTGCTCCAGGGTGTGGGCCGCGCCGGTGGTGAGGTAATCGCCCTGGTTCGGCTTCTTCATGCGGATGTCCCAGGTGAGGACGTCGCCGTCCTGACGGCTGAGGTACATTCCGCGGTCGAGCCGGGTGTGGTCCACGCAGAAACTTGCAATGCGTTCCATGTCGTTCTCCTTTTTGTTAGGCCTGCAGGCGCTGTACGCTGCCGTGGGCGCAGTCAACGGCGATCATCAGGCCGTCGCGGATGTGGCTGGTAGCGCCGGCGGCACCCACGATGGTGGGCTTGAGCAGAGCCTTGCCGGCAATGGCGGCGTGGCTGTTGAGGCCCGGCTCCTCCACCACGATGGCGGCGGCGTCGCGGACGTAGCTCAGCATCTCGTTGGAGGTGGAGGGCACCACCAGCACCATGCCGGGGCGGAACTTGGCGCGCAGCTCATCGAGGCTGTGGCAGACGCAGGCCTTGCCGGTGGCATTGGCCATCACGGCGCCCTCGGGGCCGATGCCCACGCCGGTGGCCAGGCAGTTGCCGATCATGTGGATCTTGATCATATTGGTGGTGCCGGAAACGCCCACGGGGACGCCGGCGGTAACAACGGCCAGCTCGCCGTCGTGCAGGTAGCCGTTCTCCTTGGCCAGTGCGGTGGACATCTCGATCAGCTCATCGGTGCTGTGGGCCAGAGGCATCATCAGCGGGGTGATGCCCCAGGAGATGGCCAGCTGGCGCTGTACCTGCTCGTTCATGACGCAGGCGATGATGGGCTGGGCCGGGCGGTACTTGCTCAGCAGGCGGGCGGTGTTGCCGGACTCGGACACCGTGACGATGGCGGTGGCGTTCACGTCCCGGGCGGTGAGGCAGGCGGCGTGGGCCGTTGCATCGCTGACGCTGATCTGGCCGCTGTGGGCATCCACCAGGCGGTTGTCGCGGTAGTGCACCTCGTTTTCGGTGCGCTCGGCAATGGCGGACATGGTGCGCAGGGCCTCCACGGGGTAAGCGCCCGCAGCGGTCTCGCCGGAAAGCATGATGGCAGAGGTGCCGTCATAGATGGCGTTGGCCACGTCGGAGATCTCGGCGCGGGTGGGGCGGGGGTTGACCATCATGCTGTCCAGCATCTGGGTGGCAGTGACGATGGGCTTGCCGAAGGAGAAGGAGCGGTCGATGACGCTCTTCTGGATGCCGGGCAGCTCGGTGAAGTCGATCTCCACGCCCAGAT
>RKCM01000128.1 GCA_014858325.1 Oscillospiraceae bacterium
GTTCGGCTTCGGGTTCGGCTTCGGCGGCTTCCAGCAGCAGGGTGCCAGCTACAACGGTGCCGACAGCGCCGAGATGCAGGCGGCCCGCAATTTCATCGTCAACCGCCGCTACGCCGAGGCCCGCCGGGTACTGGACGGCATGAACAGCCGCTCCGCCCGCTGGTATTACCTCTCCTCCCTCGCCAATCAGGGCCTTGGCAGCAGCATCGACGCGCTGCAGGACGCCCGCCGCGCCGTCCAGCTGGACCCCAATAACACGGAGTACCAGATGCACCTGCGCAACCTGCAGAACCCCGGCCAGACCTACCGCACCCAGACCACCTACGCCCAGCCCGGCGGCCTGATGCGCTGGTGCTGGAGCATGATCCTGCTCAACCTCCTGTGCAACTGCTGCTGCGGCGGCGGCTGGGGATGGCGGTTTCGGATGTGACCCCCTGTAACACATTGACAAAAAGGCCCTGTGCGGAGAATTCCTCTGCACAGGGCCTTCGTTTTGTTCTGTTTTTCCGGCTCAGCCTGTGATCACGATGGTGCGGCTGATCTTCTCGCTGGAGTAATTGCCCGCCGCCTGCGCGATCTCGGTATAGGTGCCCGGCTCCGTGGGGAAGCCGCTGAGGGTGGTGCTGCCGAAGAAGCCGCCCTTCTTTTTATAGGTATAGGTCACCTTGCCGTTGGCCACGACCTGACCGTCGGATTCCACCACAGCGGCGGAGTTGAAGGCGGCAGCCTCGGCCAGCGTCATGCTGGCGGGAGCCTCCTGTGCCCAGTAGACCCGGACGCCTGCCGTCTTGGGCTTGATCTTGAACATGGCAACGCCTGCGGTGTTGATGTCGCCGGAATCCAGCGCCACAGCGCCCGCAATGTAGCTGCCGGCATCGGTAGGCTGCTCGTCCACATAGATGCGGCTCATGCTGCCGGCGGGCAGATACTTGCGGATCATCTCCAGCGACAGGCGCAGGCCGGTGCTCACGTCCTTGATGGTGGGGATGTAGAACTGCAGGGTATCCATCACCGCCGCCACCTCATCGGCCACCCGGAGCAGGACCTCGACATCGTTGCCGTCGATGAGCTGCTTGATGTAGGCGTAGAGGTTGAACTCCTCCGTCTGATCGGGGGTGGCGGACATTTTCCGAGGCAGGGGGATCAACTTCAGCAGGGTGCGGATCTTATCCGAGAATACGAGGGTGACATAGCCCTTTGCCTCGCCCTTGACGCCCAGCACCACGCCCAGATACTGGGTCTCGGCGGGGCGGGTGTCCACGATGAACTCAAAGGGAGAACCATAGACCAGCTCGCCCGAGGCGGTGAGGCGGATGGAGACGGGGCCGTTGGCCTCGTCCACCGAAACAGAAGCAGCAGGCAGCTGGGCCGGGGCCGCAAGGGCCGGGGTCACTGCCACGCTGCCCATCAGAACCGCTGCCAGCAGCAGCGAAAGAAGACGCTTGGCTTTCATAAAACAAACCTCCTGTTTGCGATACAGCAGGGCGGGTCTCGCCCAGTTTTATTGTACCGCAGCGCAGGAGGTTTTGCAAGAACGGGATTAAAGGATACGCACCCGGATGACGGCCGGGATGGCCGCCAGCTTTTCCGCCAGCTTGGCGTTCACGGCACCCGTGGCGTCCAGCATGGTGTAGGCCATGTTCTTTTTGCTCTTGTTCACCATGTTTTCAATGTTCAGGCCCGCCTCGGTGGTGAGGGCGGTGATCTGGCTGATCATGCCCGGCTCGTTTTTGTGGATGATGCAGATGCGCTTGCCGCCCGCCCGGGGCTGGTGCACCTCGGGCAGGTTGACCGAGTGGGTGATGTTGCCGTTTTTGAGGTAATCGCTGATCTCCTGGGCGGCCATGACGGCGCAGTTGTCCTCCGCCTCCGGGGTGGAAGCGCCGAGGTGGGGCGTGCAGACGATGCCGGGCTTGCCCAGAATGGCATCGCTGGGGAAATCCGTCATATAGCCGGACACCTTGCCTGCCTCCATGGCGTCCAGCAGGGCGGCGGTGTTCACCAGCTCGCCGCGGGCGTAGTTCAGGATCTTTACGCCGTCTTTGCACAGGGCCAGCGTCTGGGCATTGATGGTATCCTTGGTGGTGGGCAGATAGGGGACGTGGATGGTGAGGTAATCGCACCGGGGCAGCATATCGTTCAAATTGACGCAGTGATGCACCTGGCTGGACAGATTCCACGCCGCATCGATGGAAATATAGGGGTCGTAGCCGTAGACTTCCATCCCCAGCTCGATGGCACAGTTGGCCACCCGGGAGCCGATGGCACCCAGACCGATGACGCCCAGCGTCTTGCCCTGGATCTCGTTGCCCACGAACTGTTTTTTGCCCTTTTCCACGTCTTTGGCCATGTTGGGGTCCCCGGCAAGGCCCTGCGTCCACTGGGCGGCGGCGGGAACGTTGCGGCTGCCCGCGATGAGCATCCCGATGACCAGCTCGGCCACGGCGTTGGCGTTGGCACCGGGGGTGTTGAAGACCACGATGCCCTGCTCCGAGCAGCGGTCGAGGGGGATGTTGTTGACACCCGCACCTGCCCGGGCGATGGCCAGCAGGTTCTCGTTGAAGGTGGTGTTCAGCAGGTCGGCGCTGCGGACGAGGATGCCGTCCGGGGCCTCGGCGTCCACCGAGACGTCAAAGAGATTTTTGTTCAGCTTTGCCAGGCCCACCGGGCTGATGGCGTTCAAGGTTTTGATGGTAAACATACGCTTTTCCCTCTATACACAAATCAGGCATTTGCCTTGCGGAATTTCTCCATGAAATCAACCAGCTTATCCACGCCCTCCGGCGGCATGGCATTGTAGATGGAAGCCCGCATGCCGCCCACAAGGCGGTGGCCCTTCAGGTTGACAAAGCCTGCCTCGGCCGCCTCGGCGCAGAACTTTTTGTCCATGTCGGGGTCGGGGCTGGTAAAGGTGACGTTCATGGTGCTGCGGTAACGGTGCTCGACGGGGTTGGTAAAGAAGTCCTGCCCATCCAGATAATCGTACAGCACCTTTGCCTTGGCTTCGTTGATCTTTTGCATATTGGCCAGACCGCCGATGTCGTTTTCCAGATACTTCAGCACAAGGCCCGTCATGTAGATGCACCAGCAGGGGGGCGTATTGTACATGCTGTCCTTGGCCAGCAGGGTAGTGTAGTTCATCATAGTGGGCACGGTGTCCGCCGCGTGGCCCAGCAGATCGTCCCGGACGATGGCAATGGCCATCCCGGCGGGGGCGACATTCTTCTGCACGCCGAAGTAGATGCAGCCGTACTGCGTCACGTCCACGGGCTTGGAGAGGATCATCGAGCTGAGGTCGGCCACCAGCGGCACCCCCTCCACCTGCGGCAGCTCTACGTACTGGGTGCCGAAGATGGTGTTGTTCTGGCAGATGTGGATGTAGCTGGCGTCTTTATGATAAGGGATCGCATCGACATCCGGGATGTAGGTGAAGTTTTTGTCCTTGCTGGAAGCGACGATGTTCCCCTCGCCGAACTTGGCAGCTTCCTTTGCCGCCAGGTTCGAGAAATTGCCGGTAACGATGTAGTCCGCCTTGCCGGTGGTCATAAAGTTGAGCGGCACCATGGCGAACTGCTGGGTGGCACCGCCCTGGAAGAAGCCCACCTTGTAGTTGTCCGGGATGTTCATCACCCGGCGCAGGGCGGCCTCCGTCTCGGTGATGATGGCGTCGAACCACTTGCTGCGGTGGCTCATCTCCATCACGCTCTGGCCGCTGTCGCCGTACTCCAAAAGTTCGGCCTGCGCCTGCTTCAAAACCTTCTCGGGCAGCATGCTGGGCCCTGCGCTGAAATTATAGACTCGTGCCATCGTGCACCTCTCCCTTTCCTCAAGAACCCCCGCCGA
Organism: Oscillospiraceae bacterium; assembly: GCA_014858325.1. Lineage (GTDB taxonomy): Bacteria > Bacillota > Clostridia > Oscillospirales > Ruminococcaceae > Faecalibacterium. The sequence goes on from RKCM01000128.1 coordinate 3,844, forward strand.
ATGCGGGGCGCCGTGTTCTGGACTTGTCCGTAGTATACAGGTTTTGCACATCGCAAAACAAGAGCATCTTTGCACAAAGATGGGCCGATTCCCCTTGCATTGAAAGCACGAAGTGCACAAATGTGCGTCCCTCGATTACAGATTCTCAGACATTTGTAAAAATATTGTCGTTTTCCCGCATGGCCGCTGGGTTTTCAGCTCTTGCGCATAGGGCCGTTTTCTGGTAAAATAGCAGGTATTCAGACAAATGTAAAAACGTTTTTGAGCGAGGTGAACCCCATGTACGGCATCCCGGATACCCTCAAGCCCCTCTCGGCCGCCGAAGAACAGGTGCTGCTGGCCCTCTGGGCCTGCAAGGCCCCCGCCGCCCGCCGGGACATCAGCGATCGTCTGGCCCAAACGGGCTGGAAAGCCGCCACGGTGCTGAATTTCCTCTATCGGCTGGAGGAAAAAGGCTGGGTGAAGCGCGTCAAAACAGGCAGCTGCAATACCTACTCCCCCACTGTCACCCTCCGCGCCTACCGCGTGGCCGTCATGCGCCAGCGGCTGGACACCCTTTTCGGCGGCAGCCTGCCCGAGGCCGTCCGCGCCCTCGTCAGCGAGAGCAGCTGCGGCCAGAGCGAGCTGGCCAAGGCCATGAAGGTGCTGGAAGAAAAGCACGCCGAGGCCGAGGAGTACGACCTGTACGACCCGTATGGATAGGCTGCCACAGCAAACAACAAAAAGCTCCTTTGCAGGAGCTTTTTGTTGTTTTTTATAAAATTCTATGTTATACTCAAACCGCAGTCTTTGAGCTGCCAAAGGTGTTGCCACAAACGTAGGCGGCAAAACGCGCCTTACCGAACCGCTCAGTTTTACTTACCCAGTAAACAGGCATCGGGAGGGCGGCTTTTTTGAGCGTATCCTCCCGATGCTTCGGCGAAGGGAGGGATGCGCATGACTCTGTCTGA
>RKCM01000135.1 GCA_014858325.1 Oscillospiraceae bacterium
CGTCTGCCTCGGCGTCCGGGGCGAGGACCCCGCCGAAGCGGCCCGCACCTACGGCAAGCTGAACGCATGGCTCTACACCAGCCTTGGTTTTATCGACCGCTTCGTCTACCTCGATTTTGACGAGCTGCGCATCCTGCCGGATTTCGGCGGCCCGGAGCCCGTGGTGGAAGACCGCATCTCCTTCCGCGTCTCGGCACGGCTGCTCTTTATCGTGCTTGCAGCCGTCCGGGTGCTCTATGAGTTCTGGCGCGAAAAAGTACTGGACGTTTTCATCTAAAGTATGTTACAATAGCACCGTATGGTGAATACTGTAGGGTGCTTTGAACCCCCGCCCTTGCAAAACAGGGCAGGGGAGGGTTCCCCAAGAAGAAAAAGGAGGCCGATTTTATGGCTGAGCATCCGATCCAAGGTTTAATGAACGTCACAATGGATAAGATCCGTCAGATGGCGGATTCCAACACCATCATTGGCAAGCCCATCCAGACGGAGGACGGCACCACCATCCTGCCCGTCTCCAAGGTCTCGTTTGGCTTTGCCTCCGCAGGCACCGATTTTGACGGCAAGAACGCCGCCAATAAGGACCTGTTCGGCGGCGGCGCGGGCGCGGGCGTCAACATCCAGCCCGTGGCCTTCCTCGTGGTCAAGGACGGCTGCGTGCGCACCATCCAGCTGACGGAGGGCAACAACACCGTTGACCGTGCCCTGAACATGATCCCCGAGCTGGTGGAGAAGGTCAGCGCCCTGCTCAACAAGAAGGACGCAAAGGAGCCTGCCGCCCCTGCAGAGAAGCCCTCTGCACAGTAAACAAGTCGATGCTGCGGCATACGGCCGCAGTGAAACCCTGCGCACCCCGCTGCTTTGGCCGGGTGCGCTTTTGAGCGCCGGGAGGCGCACAAAGGAGAAACAAATGGCAGAAGAACGCATTCAGAAGATCATGGCAGAGCAGGGCCTGTGCTCCCGCCGCGCCGCCGAGCAGATCATCGCCGAGGGCCGCGTCAAGGTCAACGGCCACCCCGTCAAGGTGGGCGACAAGATGGACCCCCACCGGGATGTGCTCCATGTGGACGATGAGCGCATCTACATCCAGAAGAACCAGCAGCTCTACTATCTGGCCCTGTACAAGCCCCGTGGCTATGTCACCACCGCCAGCGATGAGCTGGGCCGCAAGACGGTGATGGAGCTGGTCAGCGATATCCCGGCCCGCCTGTACCCGGTGGGCCGCCTCGATAAGGACAGCGAGGGCCTGCTGCTGATGACCAACGACGGTGCCTTTGCGCAGGCTGTCACCCACCCCTCGGGCGGCATCTCCAAGCTGTACCGCGTCACGGTGCAGCCCCGGGCCGATGAGGCGCAGCTGCTGAAGCTCAGCGCCGGTGTGGTGCTGGACGATGGCACCAAGACCATGCCCTGCACCATCAACGTCGTCACCGACGAGCCGGGCCGCACCGTGCTGGAAATGACCCTGAAAGAGGGCAAGAACCGCGAGATCCGCCGGATGTGCGAGACCGTGGGCCTGGAGGTCGTCCGCCTGAAGCGGAACGCCGAGGGTGTGGTCAAGCTGGGAATGCTCAAGCCCGGCACCTACCGGGAGCTGACCAAGGCTGAGGTGAACGGCCTGCGCGCCGCCGCCGCCAAGGGCCGCGCCCAGACCCGCTCCGCCGCGCTGGAATCCAAGGCCGCTGCCCGCCGTCCCCGTGGCCCGGTAAGCAGCAAGGCTGCCCCCAATAAAAAGCGCAAGTGAGCAAAATGCCCGAAATTCCTGCCCCAATTGCCAAAATTGTAACATTCCCGGAAAAAAAGGAATGGTACAGCCCTTGTGCATCCGGCGAAAATCGGGTATAATATATCTAATTTTGGAAGCAAAAAAGCAAACAAAAGCAAACACTGAAAAGCAGGAGGTCTTACCATGGCTTCAAAGAGTACCAAAGGAGAAATCCTCGCCAAGTTTTTCGATGACGGGGAATACACCGCACTGTTTGCGGACGGCGCGGTGAGCGCTGCCAGCGGCTATGCGGCCGGCCAGCAGGCTTACGCTGTGTTCCAGAACGGCGAAGCCGTCACCGTGAAGGATGTGGAAAAGAACATCAAGGTGCTGGAGCTGGCTGCTCAGACGGGCTGCCCGGTCGTCACGTTCTACAACTCCGTCGGCGCAAAGCTGGCCGAGGGGCTGGATGTTCTGACCGCCAGCGCTAAGCTGAACGCTACCATCGCAAAGGTGTCCGGCGTTGTGCCGCAGCTCGCCGTTGTGCTGGGCGTCTGCGGCGGCACCAGCGCCCTGAGCGCTGCCAATGCCGACGTCTGCGTCATGGCAGAGGACGCCGAGCTGTTCTTCACCGCTCCCTTCACGGCTGCCGCCAAGGGCGATAAGGCCGAGGGCGCAGGCACTGCCGCCGCTGCCGCCAAGGCAGGCGTGGCCGCCATCGTGGTCAAGGACGCCGCCGAGGCTGCCGAGAAGGCTGCCCACATCGTGGGTCTGCTGCCCGCCAACAACCTCACCGGCCCCGCCATCTTCGAGTTTGAGCAGCCCGCTGAGGCCCTGAAGGCTGCCGCTGCCCCTGAGAAGGCTGCTGCTGCCCTCATCGATAAGGACAGCGCCGTGGAGCTGTACGCAGGCTTTGGCAAGAAAGTCTATACCGCCTTTGCCACCATCGGCGGCAACGCCGTGGGCGTTGTGGCTACCGGCGAGCAGCTGTGCCACAACTGCGTGGCCAAGGCTTCCCGCTTTGTCCGCCTGTGCGACGCGTTCAGCGTCCCCGTGCTGACCATCGTGAACACCGAGGGCTTTGTCCCCAGCACCACCGATGACATTGCCGGCGGCATCCGCGAGGCTGCCCGCCTGGCTGCTACCTATGCCGATGCCACCACCGCCAAGGTCTGCGTGCTGAACGGCAAGGCAGTCGGCCCCGTCTACACCGCCTTTGCCGCTGCCGATCTGAAGATCGCCGTCAACGGCTGCACCGTCAGCGCCCTGGAGCCCAGCGCCGCTGTCTCCGTGCTGTATAAGGACGAGCTGGACGCCTCCGCCAACATCGCCGCCGCCACCAAGGCAAAGGCTGCCGCTTACGCTGCCGAGGTGTGCAGCGCTGCCAACGCTGTGGCCTGCGGCGCTGCCGACATGACTTGCGAGGCTGCCAATGCCCGCGCCAGCGTCGTGGCTGCTTTTGAGCTGCTGAGCACCAAGCGTGCTGCCCGCCTGCCCAAGAAGCACGGCAACATGGCTCTGTAAGGATATCGTTTTAACGAACATACATCGGATTATATTCAGGAGGATCCTTCCATGAAGTACTATAACATTACCGTCAATGGCGTCGCTTACAGTGTCTCTGTTGAGGAGACCGCTGCCGGTGCTGCTCCTGTGGCTCCTGTGGCTGCCGCTCCCGTGGCTGCCCCGGCCGCTGCTCCCGCTCCCGCCGCCGCTCCGGCTCCTGCCGCAGCTCCCGCCCCCGCTGCTGCTCCTGCTTCTGCAGGCGCTGTCACCGTCAGCGCTCCCATGCCCGGCAACATCCTGGATGTCAAGGTCAAGGCTGGCGATTCCGTCAAGGCCGGTGACGTGCTGGTCATCCTGGAGGCTATGAAGATGGAGAACGAGATCGTTGCTCCGCAGGACGGCACCGTTGCTTCCGTCAACGTCAACAAGGGCGATACCGTCAACTCCGGCGATACCCTGGTTTCCATGAACTAAGCAACAAACTAAGGGAGAGGTGAAAAACCATGGCCAAGAAGCCGATCAAGATCACTGAGGTCGTCCTGCGCGACGCCCACCAGTCTCTGCTGGCTACCCGTATGACGATGGACGAGATGCGTCCCATCCTGCCCGAGATGGACAAGATCCCCTACTTCTCTGTGGAGTGCTGGGGCGGCGCAACGTTCGATAGCTGCATCCGTTTCCTGGATGAGGACCCCTGGGACCGCCTGCGCATCCTGCGCAAGGAGCTGCCCCACCAGAAGCTGCAGATGCTGTTCCGCGGCCAGAACATGCTGGGCTACCGCCCCTACGCAGACGACGCCGTCGAGTATTTCGTGCAGAAGTCCGTTGCCAACGGCATCGACGTCATCCGCATTTTTGATGCACTGAATGACCCCCGCAACCTGCAGACTGCCATCAAGGCAGCCAACAAGGAAGGCGCACATGTGCAGGGCTGCATCAGCTACACCCTGAGCCCCGTGCACAACAACGAGTACTACGTGCAGTACGCCAAGACCCTGGAGCAGATGGGCGCAAACTCCATCTGCGTCAAGGATATGGCCGGCCTGCTGACTCCTTACACCACCTACGATCTGGTCAAGGAGCTCAAGAGCCAGCTGAGCATCCCTGTGGATATCCACAGCCACTTTACCGCCGGTCTGGCCGATATGTCCATCCTCAAGGGCATTGAGGCAGGCGCCGATATCATCGACACTGCCATGAGCCCCCTGAGCTGCGGCACCAGCCACATGGCCACCGAGAGCCTCGTCGCTGCCCTGCAGGGCACCGATTACGACACCGGCCTCGACCTCAAGCAGCTGAACGTCGTCCGCGCATACTTTGCAAAGCTGCGTGAAAAGTATATCGCCAACGGCCAGATCAACCCCAAGAGCCTGGGCGTTGACGCCAACACCCTGCTGTATCAGGTCCCCGGCGGCATGTTCTCCAACATGCTCAAGCAGCTGAAGGACGCCGGCAAGGAGGACAAGCTGGACGAAGTGCTGGCTGAGATCCCCCGCGTTCGTGAGGACGCAGGCTATCCTCCGCTGGTCACCC
>RKCM01000175.1 GCA_014858325.1 Oscillospiraceae bacterium
ATACGGCGAGCTGGATGTCATTCAGGAAAAATACAGCCTGCTTACCCGCCGGGTGGAAAAACAGCTGCTGCCCACCTGCAAGGAGCTGGGCGTGTCCATTCAGGCCTACTCCCCGCTGGAGCAGGGCCTTTTGACGGGCAAGGTGACCATGGAGACCACCTACCCCGCCGAGAACGCCCGCAGCACCAACCCCACCTTCCTGCCCTCCCGCCGGGCCCAGGCCATCCAGCTGCTGGACGGCTGGAAAGACCTGACCGAAAAATACGACTGCACGCCGGCCCAGCTGGTCATTGCACTGACGGCCCGGATGGTCCCCGGCCTGCACGTGCTGTGCGGTGCCCGCACCCCGGAGCAGGCCGCAGAGAACGCCAAAGCCCTCACTCTCAAGCTGGACGGCGCCGACGCCGTGCGGATGAAGTGGGACGTGGACGCGATCTCCTGATTTCTTTCAAAGATGGGAAAAGCCGCGAATTTTTTATGAAAATTCGCGGCTTTTTTGTTTTGTGTTCTTGACTTTCGAGTATATCATAATTATAATATAATTATGGAAGTCATTCAGTTTGAGTGGGATGAAAACAAGAACCACATCAACCAGCACAAACATAACATATCGTTTGAAGAAGCTAAAACGGTATTTTATGACGACGAAGCTCTGGTGATCGACGACCCTGACCATTCCGAGGCAGAAGAGAGGTTCATCATCCTCGGTCTCAGCCACAAGGCAAATCTGCTCATCGTCTGTCATTGCTATCGCGCTTCGGACACGGTCATCCGCATCATCTCGGCCCGGAAAGCGACCAAGACCGAGAGCCAATTCTATGGAAAGTGAGGCCACCGCCATGCGTGCAGAATACGATTTTTCCAAAGCTCAGAAAAACCCCTACGCCAAAATTTTGAAAAAGCAGATCACCATCAACCTCGACAGCAACACCGTCGATTATTTCAAAGCACAGTCGGAGCAGGTAGGCATCCCCTATCAGACCCTCATCAACCTGTATCTGCGCGACTGCGCCTCCAATAAGCGTCAGATCCAGGTCTTGTGGACAGATGAAAAAGGCGCTTGATGTTTGTTTATCCTGCACATATACACCGAAAAAACAGAGCGTTTCAACTTTCAGCCAAAACGCTCTGTTTTCATTTTTTGGGGATCGTCCCAAGCCCATCGGATTATCAAAATTGATTTTCCGTTTTTGCAAAGCATCTTGGATGAAAGTATGATATAATGCAGACAGGAAGGGGGCTGGGTCTCATGTTTTTCCAGTATGGCGATCTTGAAACGAACTATCTGGCCTCCAAAGACAAACGCCTCGGTCAGGCAATCCGGCAAATCGGTCATATCAACCGTGAAGTGGATTCCAATCTGTTTTCTGCCATTGTACATCATATCATTGGGCAACAGATTTCAACAGCGGCGCAGGCAACGATCTGGAGCCGGCTGCTGAACGCAGCCGGAACGGTAACGGTAGATTCATTGACTGCGCTGGGGCGTGACCGGCTTCAACAGATTGGAATGACCTACAAAAAAGCAGATTATATTCTGGATTTTGCGCAGCAGGTGCACAGCGGCACCTTGAATTTGGAACAGCTTTGGAGTTTGCGTGATGAGGAAGTGATCCGGGAACTGACGAAGCTCAAAGGTGTAGGCGTGTGGACGGCGGAAATGATTTTGACATTCTGTATGCAGCGACCGAATGTTGTGAGTTTTGGAGATTTTGCGATCCAGCGGGGTATGAGAATGCTTTATCGTCACCGCCAAATCGACAGAACAAAGTTTGCGCGTTATCAAAAACGCTACGCTCCGTATGGAACTGTTGCCAGCTTGTACCTCTGGGCGATTGCTGGCGGTGCAATTCCAGAACTGACAGATCCTGCTGGAAAGAAGTAGAAAGGCATTCTGAAGAATTTATGAGGAGTGGGGCGTATGACAGAACAGGAAATGTGGGAAGCCGTGCAGCGGTCGGACGCCGACAGAGTATCGAAAGGAGCATCGAGTGCCATGAAGGGAACCGCCATTTATCCTTCGCCGGTGGGAGACATTCAACTGGACTGGGAGGACGGCGCGGTCACGGCGCTCAAAAACGCCGATGCAGACGCAAAAACCGACGCACCGAATGCATTGACCCGACTGGTATTCCGGCAGCTGGACGAATACTTTGCCGGGACGCGCAAAGCGTTTGATTTTCCATACCGGCTGCACGGCACGCCGTTTCAAGAAGCAGTCTGGGCGGCACTGCGGAAGATTCCCTACGGCGAAACGCGCAGCTATAAGGACATCGCAGAAGCCATTGGACACCCGAAAGCGTTCCGGGCAGTTGGTATGGCAAATCACGCCAATCCCATTTTTATCGCCATCCCCTGTCACCGCGTCATTGGGGCAAGCGGATCGCTTGTTGGCTATGGCGGCGGACTGGAAATGAAAAAAGCTCTTTTGGAGCTTGAACGACTCAACAGAGAATGAGTTGAAATATCCATTTTGCGATTCAGCTGTTTTCCTGCCAGAACAGCCCGCCGCTGCTTTGGAAGAGCAGCCAGGGGTTGACGCTCTTGCTGCCCAGCTTGAAATCCATGGTCAGCTCTTCGCCCAAGGCCCCCACGGCCTGCCCGCGCTCCACCTGTGCGCCCGGGGCGATGGAAAGGCTTTGCAGGCCGTAGAGGTAACTGCGTACGCCGCAGCCATGGTCGATGACGACGGTGTTGCCGGTGAGGGCAAGATTTTGTGCCAGCACCACCACACCCACAGCCGGGGCACGGCAGGGCTCGCCGGGGATGGTGTAGAGCTTGGTGGAATTGGAGCGGCCGCCCGGCTTACCATTTACCACCTTCACCTGCCCGAAATCCACCAGCTTCATGTAGTTTTCTGCCGGGCAGAGGAAGGCCCCGGCCCACATCTTTTCCCGGGCCGGCTGCTCATACAGGGGCCAGACGGCGTTGCGGAACTCCGCGTTGGCGGCTTCCGCCGCCTCGGGCTCCGGCTCCACCTCCACGGTGCCGAAATCCTTGGGGATGACCGTGACGGTGCGGGTCTGCACCTCTCCGTTGACGGTAAAGGAGACCTCGTGGCCGCCCGCCGCCGCGTTGTAGGCCGCCGGGAGGTAGGCCCGCCAGCCGTCTGCGCTCCGGGCGCACTGGATATTGCCCAAGTCCGTCTCCATGGCGGGGGCAGTGTCGCCCGTCATGCCGGTAAAGGCCACGCCGATGACGCCGCCCTGCTCCACCCGGTCGGCAGAGAGGGTGATGTCCGCGCTGGCCTGCAGGGTAAAGCGGAAGGAATAGCGGTACCAGCCCGTGGGCCGGGCGGGCCGCTCCAGCCGCAGGTTTTTGCGCAGAGCCCCGCTGCTGCCGCCCTCAAACTGGGTGACGCTCATGGTCTGGGGCAGCCGCCACAGCTGCAGCTCTGCCTTATACTCCCCGTTGGCCGGGAAGAGGAAGCTCTCGTACCCCGATGCCGTGCCCTGATAGATCACCTTGTCGGTGCTGTCGGTGATGGTCAGCGGGCTGTAAGCGCACCAGTCCGGCAGGGTAAACGCCGGGTGGGCATCGTAGAGGGTGCCCAGCTTCTGGACGTTGAGGGTAGCGGGGCTGGCAAAGACCTTATCCAGCTGGCCGCCCAGCAGGGGCACCTGCCAGCAATAGCCGTTCACTTCCAGCTCCTGCCCGCCAAACTGCGTTTCGGCTGCCGGGCAGGAGCCCACGGTGGTGAAGGAATAGCTGACCGCCATCACGGCCCCCAGCAGCACGCAGACCCCGAGGGCCACGCCCACGAGCCAGAGCAAAATTTGTTTCATAAGTACACTCCTCACAGCCTCGCCCAATCCAGCAAAAAAGGGCGCACCAAAACAGCCTCCTTGGAGACGTTCGGTGCGCCCGGTCGATTTTAGTTCGTGCTTATTCTGCCTCGTCCTCTGCAGGGGCAGCTTCTCCCGCAGGGGCCTCTTCTGCTGCTTCGTCGGTGGTCACGGCGTCGTCCTCGCCAAACAGCAAACGCTCGTACTCATCCAGCTCTTTCTCGCGGCGGCGCAGGTAAACAGCCACAGCGCCCAGTGCGCCAGCCACAGCAGCCAGCACGGCGATCACAGCGATCAAACAAGATTTCTTCATAGGTTCACACACTCCTTTTTTCGGTCGAAACGATGTTTCAGATCCCTCCGTATCGTGAGGTTTCGGTGCACCCGTCCGAGTTTAGATTCATTATACCCGTTCCGGGCAAAAATTACAACCAAAACTGTCAAAATTTCATCCTGCTAACCCCAGCCGTTTTTTGTAGGCTTTGAAGGCTCCGGGCAGGGTGTACTCGCTCCGCAGCTGGCTGCGGCTGGCCCAGACGGTGCCCGCCGGGGCCGGCTGGGGCGGGACGTGGACGGCGTAGCCCGTCATCTGCCACTCGATGTGGCTGAAGATGTGCTTTGCCTTGGGCAGGGGCTCCACCCGTGCCGCCGCCCCGTCAAAGCCCAGCGCCGTCAGCGCGGCCCGGAGCTGGGCTTCCGTTTTGGCGCCGCCCTCCCAGAGGACGGGCTGCCACAACCCCGCCAGCAGGCCTTTTTCCGGCCGCTGCTGGATGAGCAGCGCCGGGCCGATGGGGCTGTCGGTCTCAATGAGGGCCACCGTCAGCGCCTCCAGCCGCCGGGCCTTGGGGGCGGCTTTTTTCGGCAGCTCCGGGGCTGTGCCCGCCGCCCGGGCCCGG
>RKCM01000021.1 GCA_014858325.1 Oscillospiraceae bacterium
TGTGTACTAATAGATCGAGGGCTTGACCACAATTCGCTTGAGACTCTAAGAGTCAACGAAAAAATGTAAGCAGTGATTATTCAGTTTTGAAGGCACGTCCTTCTAAAAACACTAGACAAGATACCACATAAGTGATATACTTAGCTAGTCATATTGGTCGGTGACGATGACGGTGAGGTTCCACCTGTTCCCATTCCGAACACAGAAGTTAAGCTCACTTGTGCCCAAGATAGTTCGCTGGAAACGGCGCGTGAAAATAGGTAGTCGCCGACTTGAATAAAACGCTTCAGAAGAGATTCTGGGGCGTTTTACTTTTGTCTGATCTGCTTCAGAAATTTTTGCTGCATATTGCGCGTACGATGCACGAAAATGCTCTGAGAGAGCGTGTCTATCAAAAAAAGGGGGAATATGAGGTGAAGCGAAAATTTGCAGTCAGGGCGGTGGGGATGTTTCTACTGGCGGCCCTTGCCATTTTGACTTTATGCCGTTATCAGCACACTTCTGCTGTCCGACCGGAGGATAGATTTTCTGGCCAGATCCCGCAGCTGCACAGCACAGCAGACGCAGACGGTGACGGTGTAGACGACCAGACAGATATCCTGAACAGTGCACTGGCCTATGTGAGCACACATCCAAAATACAAAAGCCGCTATTATGAGACCGGTTATCCTGACGATGACTATGGAGTGTGCACTGATTTGGCAGCATATGCCTTGAAAAATGCTGGGTATGATCTGCAGGCTCTGGTAGACACGGACATTCGGGAACATCCAGAAGAATATGGAATTGCAGCGCCGGATAAAAATATAGACTTTCGCAGGGTACGGAACCTGAAAGTGTTTTTCTCCCGTAATGCGGTCAAACTGACCACCAATGTTTCCGAAACGGAACAATGGCAGGGCGGTGATATTGTGATTTTTGAAAGGCATATCGGCATTGTGTCTGACCGGCGAAATAAAAACGGAGTGCCCTATATCATTCACCACAATGACCCATGGCAGACAGCCTACGAGCAGGACATTCTGGAAAAACGAGCGGACATCGTCGGACACTACCGTATTTTTGAATAAAAATAGAAAAAGCGGCCCCGCCGCGTTGAGCATTCAACGTGACGGGGCCGCATATCTTATGGGGTGGTGTACCGCTTACGATACGAGCTTCCGCTTAGCCCTTGCCGGCGCAGCCGAACAGCTCGATCTTCTCCTTGCACTTGTCGATGATGGCCTGTGCGCCGGGAGCCAGCAGCTTGCGGGGGTCGAAGCCCTTGCCCTGCTGATCCTTGCCGGCCTCGATGTACTTGCGGGTAGCCTCAGCGAACACCAGCTGGCACTCGGTGTTGATGTTGATCTTGGAGACGCCCAGGCTGATGGCCTTGGCGATCATCTCGTCGGGGATGCCGGTGCCGCCGTGCAGAACCAGGGGGATGTTGTTGGTGGCCTTGTGGATGCGGTCCAGAGCCTCGAAGTCCAGACCCTTCCAGTTTGCCGGGTAGACGCCGTGGATGTTGCCGATGCCGGCAGCCAGGAAGTCGATGCCCAGAGCAGTGATCTTTGCGCACTCCTCGGGATCAGCGATCTCGCCTGCGCCCACAACGCCGTCCTCAACGCCGCCGATGGAGCCCACCTCGGCCTCGATGCTCAGGCCCTTGGAGTGTGCCAGAGCCACCAGCTCCTTGGTCTTTTCCACGTTCTCCTCAATGGAGTAGTGGCTGCCATCGAACATGATGGAAGAGAAGCCGGCCTCCACACAAGCCTTGCAGCCCTCGTAGGTGCCGTGGTCCAGGTGCAGGGCCACGGGGACGGTGATGCCCATGGAATCCACCATGGCGTCCACCATGGCAGCAACGGTCTTGAAGCCGGTCATGTATTTGCCAGCGCCCTCGGAGACGCCCAGGATGACGGGGCTCTTCATCTCCTCGCAGGCGGTCAGCACAGCCTTGGTCCACTCCAGGTTGTTGATGTTGAACTGAGGCACACCGTAGTGGCCATCACGTGCCTTCAGCAGCATTTCGGTAGCATTTACCAACATTATTCATTACCTCCACAATCTCATTGGGGTCTGGACGTTTCCCTGCGCCACTTTGCGCATGGTTTAACGAACTTACGGTTCCAGTATACCCCAAATGGCCGATAAAATCAATCCAAAGCGCAAGTTTTTGCGCACAAACTGTCCGTAAAGAAAAACGAGAAAATTTTATGGATTCTGCCGGGAGAAACGGAAAAAATGAAATTGCAACATTTACAACAGGTCTCGACAACATTCGGCAGGGCTTGCGCCGGGGGGCGGGGAAGGGCCGGTTTTCCACACAAATCCACATTCGTCAATTTGATGTTGGACAAAAAGGCAAAACAAAACCAAATGCGTGTCAAAAATTTGTCATATTTCCGACTTGAAAATTACAAAATGTACGAGCGGTTTTCCTCCTGTCGAGCCCTGCTTGTGGAAAACTCAGTGGAAAGTGTGGAAATCCACCCCAAAAACAAGCGCCAACGCTGGACTTTTGCACGTTCTCCACAGGGTTTTCAACATGTGGAAAAAACAGGCCCCTTCTACGGGCTGTATACGGGGCGGCTTGTGGAAAACTTTTTGCTCTGGGCAAACAGACGGATAATGGCCCGGCGTTTTGGCAACACTACTCTACGCCCGGGCCGGGGCAGCGGGTGAAAAATCCCGAGAAGAAAAAAACGCATTTCTCTGGCAATAAAAGACAGCTTATGTTATACTTCAAGATGACGTAATAGCGAAAACCGTCAAAATAAAAAACTGTTTGGACGATTTGGGCGTCTTGCCATAGAAATGAGAGGAGAACACCCCATGGAAGAGAAAAACACCCCGCGCCGCCCCCGCCGCAGCCCGGAGGAGACCGAGAAGAAGAACGAGAGCCTCGTGTACGGCAAAAACCCCGTCACCGAGCTGCTCAAGAGCGGCTCCGGCGTGGACACCGTGCTCATTGCCGAGGGCATGGCCCCGGCGGTAGCGGCTTACTACACCGCCATGGCCAAGGAGGTGGGGGCCGCCGTCAAGCGGGTGAACCCCAACAAGCTGCGGCTCATGACCGGCACCGAGAGCCATCAGGGCGTGGCCGCCTTTGCCAGCGAGATCGCCTACGTCTCGGTGGAGGAGCTGCTGGACATCGCCAAGGAAAAGGGCGAGCCGCCCTTCCTCGTGCTGAGCGACGGCATCGAAGACCCCCACAATCTGGGCGCGGTGATGCGCTCGGCGCTGCTGTGCGGCGCTCACGGCATCGTCATCCCCAAGCGGGGCGGCGCTTCCGTCACGCCCACCGTCATCAAGTCCAGCGCCGGTGCCGCCGAGCGCCTGCCCGTGGCCCGGGTGGCCAACATCGGCGAGACCATCCGCCGCCTGAAGGAGCAGGGCGTCTTCGTCTACTGCGCCGATATGGACGGCGTGCCCCTGCGCAAAAACGACCTCACCGGCCCCATCGCGCTGGTGATGGGCAGCGAGGGCAGCGGCGTCTCCCAGCTGGTGAAAAAGCTCTGCGACGGTGTGGTGGCCCTGGACATGGCCGCCAAGGGCACCGGCGTGGACAGCTTCAATGTCTCGGTGGCCGCAGGCATCATCCTGTACGAGATCCAGGCCCAGCGTGCCGCCAAAAACGCCTGAGCAGGCGTACCCCAATACGATCAGGGAGGGACAAGGATGCCAAATGAGGACAAGCGCCAGAAAGAACTGACGCAGGAAGAACTGGACGCCCAGAAGTTTCGGACCTTTTTCAGCACCAGCGTGGCACAGGTGCCCGAGGCCATGAGCCGCAGCGAGGACGCTGCGGAAAAAGCGCCCCGGAAAGGGCTGTTCGGGGGGCTGTTCCGCCGCAGGGAGGACCCCGCCGAAACGCCCGCAGAGCCCGAAGCAGAAAAGCCGGACGCTCTGCCGCCGACGGGCGAGATCCGGCTGGACGGCAGCGTGGAAGAGCCGGACGCCGGGCTGGAGCTGGCCCGCCACGCCGACGAGGAGCTGCTGCCCTTTGAGGACGAGGAGCTGGATATCCCCCTCGCCCCGGAAAAACCGGCAGAGCCGGCAAAGTCGGCAAAGCCTGCGGCACCCGCTGCCCCCGCGAAGCCCACGGCTCCCAAGCCCGCGCCCGCGCCGGAGAAAAAGCCGGAAGACCGGGCCGCAGGCCCTGCGGCCCCCCGCCCCCGCACGGCTATGGAGCAGAAGGAGGACGAGGAGATGAAGGAGCTGAAGGCCATGCTCTTCGGCACGCCGAAGCCTGCGCCCAAAGCCGCCCCCGCTGCCCCCGCCGCTCCGGCGGAACCGACCCCCCCGGCCGAGCCTGTGAAAAAAGAGGCGCCCGCCCCGCTGACGGGCCTTGTCTTTGCAGAAGAAAAAACGCCGCTGCCGGAGACGAACCCGACCCCGGCCCAGCCCGTGCCGCCTGCCCCACCGAAGGGGACTCCCCCGGCCCAGCCGACGCCGCCCCAGCCGAAGATGGAGGACAAACAGGCGGCAGAGACGCCCGCCTTCCGCTTCTTCGGCAAGGCCGACGATGAGGTGACGGCTCCCACCCGGGAGACGGCCCCCGGCCCCGACGACAGCATGAGCATCCCGCTGTTTGGGGCCGAGGACGACGGCCAGCCGCCCGTGACGGC
>RKCM01000039.1 GCA_014858325.1 Oscillospiraceae bacterium
GTTGCGCTGCTTGCACTCGGTGCAGGCCAGAGTGATTTTAACGGTCATTTGTTGACACCTCCATTATAACGGTTGTTTTGAACCTCCCTCGGCTTGCGGCGTGCGCCCGCAAAACAGGCGCACTGAATAATCCCGCAAAAGAGGTGCTATCATTGTATCATTCTTTTTTCCATTCGTCAAGCAGAATTTCTGCGTTTTTTCAACTTTTTTGTTTTGGGGCTTTTTCCGCTCCCCTCCGCCGTGCCGCTGCGCGTCTTTGGCTTGCATCCCGGGCATATCTATTGTATAATAAACACGTCTATACCTCTAATATAGCAAACGAATCTGGGGCGGGGCCTTTGCCCCTGCCTTTGTTAGGAGAGATCTTTATGCAATCGGAAAACAAACAGTGCGTCGTCGTCCTCTTCGGCGGCCTGTCCAGCGAGCACGAGGTCAGCTGCGTTTCGGCCAGCACCATCGTCTCCCATCTGGACCGCGCCCGCTATGAGGTGCTGACCGTGGGCATCACCAAGGAGGGCCGCTGGCTGTACACCGAAGCCACGCCCGCCCAGATGGCCGACGGCAGCTGGGAGCAGACGGCGGGCAATATGCCCTGCGTCCTCAGCCCGGACCGCGCCGACCACGGCATGATCCTGTTCACCCCTGCCGGGCAGGTGGAAAAGCTTCCCGTGGATGTGGTCATCCCCGCGCTCCACGGCCTGTGGGGCGAGGACGGCACCGTGCAGGGCCTGCTGGAGCTGGCAGGCATCCCCTACGTAGGCTGCGGCGTGCTGGCCAGCGCCGTGTGCATGGATAAGGCCGTGGCCAACACCCTCTTCGATGCCTCCGGCGTGCCCCATACCAAATGGCTTTCCGCCACCCGCTGGCAGATCGAGACCGACTGCGAGGGCGTGTGCAGCTATGCCGAGCAGAAGCTAGGCTGGCCCATCTTCGTCAAGCCCGCCAATGCCGGCTCCAGCGTGGGCATCTCCAAGGCCCACGATCGGGATGAGCTGAAACAGGCCATCGCACTGGCTCTGGAAAACGACCGCAAGGTGGTCTTCGAGGCCTTTGTGGATGGGCAGGAGGTGGAGTGCGCCGTCCTCGGCTCCGACCCCGCCGTGGCCACCCGCCCGGGCGAGATCCTGGCCGGGGCCGAGTTCTACCCCTACGACGACAAATACAAAAACGGCGTGAGCCAGACCGTCATCCCGGCCCACCTGCCCGAGGAAAAGCTGGACGAGGTGAAGACCTACGCCGCCATGGCCTACACGGCCCTGGGCTGCGAGGGGCTGGCCCGCTGCGATTTCTTTGTGGAGAAGGGCACCGGCCGCGTCCTCATCAACGAGATCAACACCCTGCCCGGCTTCACCTCCATCAGCATGTACCCCAAGCTGATGGAGCACGAGGGCACCCCCATCCCCGCCCTGCTGGATCACCTCATCGCGCTGGCCAAGGAAAGGACGGAAAAGCAGCATGGATAATCGCCCCATCGGCGTCTTCGACAGCGGCCTGGGCGGGCTGACCGGCGTGCGGGAGCTGCGCGCCCACCTGCCCCACGAGAACATCGTCTACTTTGGCGATACGGGCCGGGTGCCCTACGGCAACCGCAGCCCCGAGACCATTTTGCAGTACGCCCGGCAGGATATCCGCTTCCTGCTCTCCAAGGACGTCAAGTGCATCATGGCGGCCTGCGGCACCGTGTCCAGCACCTACCCCGCCGCCGAGGCAGCCAAGCTGCCGGTGCCTTATCTCGGCGTAGTGGACGCCGCCGCCCGGGAGGCGGCCTACTCCACCCGCAACCGCCGCATCGGCATCATCGGCACCGCCGCCACCATCCGCTCCCGCAGCTACGAAACGCTGCTGCGCAAGCTGGTGCCGGGGGTGGAGATCACCGCCCGGCCCTGTCCCCTCTTTGTGCCGCTGGTGGAGGCCGGTTATGTGGACCACAGCAGCCCGGACAAGGAGCAGATCACCCGGCTGGTCATCGCCCAGTACCTGACGGAGATCCGGGAGGCCGGGGTGGACACCCTGATCCTGGGCTGCACCCACTACCCCCTGCTCAAAACCATGATCGGCGAATTTATGGGCAGGAACGTCGTGCTGGTGGACCCGGCCAAGACCGCCGCCCACCACCTGGAGCGCATCCTCAGCGAGCGGGGGCTGAAGGGTGACCACCCCGCCGGGGAGGCCCACTTCTACGTCAGCGATGTGCCCGACAGCTTCGCCCAGACCGCCGACCTCTTCTTAGGCGAATACAAGGGCGGGCCCATTGAACAGATCGCCATTGAGACTTACTGAAAAGGACCGCAAAACTGTGAGCAAACCGATCAAGGAAGACTACATCATCCGCATCAAAAGCAGCATCGACCAGTTGGACAACGAGGGCAGCGTCCGGGAGGAAGCCCGCGATCAGATCGAGCTCATGACCCGGGGCAGCCTCGTCAAAAAGGGCGAAAGCTTTTACATCAGCTACAAGGAGACCCAGACCATCGGCTACGAGGGCTGCACCACCACCATCAAGATCGCTGCCGACGGCAGCCGGGTGGCTCTGCTCCGCTTTGGCCGCATCAACAGCCAGCTGCTCATCGAGCGGCAGCGCCGCAACCTCTGCCACTACGAGACCGAAGTCGGCCCCCTGACCCTCGGCGTCACCGGCGACGGCATCGACTGCCGCCTTACCGAGAAGGGCGGCTGCGCCTCCTTCAGCTACCTGCTGGACGCCGACGACACCCGTCTTGTGAGCCGTAATACTCTGGAAATGACCATACAACATGTGAATTAAAACCTCTCAGGCGCTCACGCGCCAGCTCCCCTGATAGGGGAGCCAAGGGGGAATCATGAAAGGATAACACCGCAATGACCGATTTTGAAAAGACCTACCAGAACTACAACCCCCGGCAGACGGCGCTGGACGAAGCCCGCGCCCTGCTGACGGCTGCCGCCAAGGCTGCCATGGCCGACGGAGCTCTGCCCGAAGCGGAGCTCCCCACCTTCATCGTCGAGATCCCTGCCGACGTGAAGAACGGCGACATCGCCTCCAATCTTGCCATGGCCGGTGCCCGCACCTGGCGCAAGGCCCCCAAGATGATCGCCGACGCCCTCCTGGCCCACCTGCCCTCTCTGGAAGGCAGCGTCTTTGCCAAGGTGGAGGTGGCCGGCCCCGGCTTCATCAACCTCTTCCTGGCCCCGTCCTTCTGGGCCAGCGTCGTGCTGGGTGCCTGCGCCAACAAGGAGTATGGCCGCACCGACCACGGCAAGGGGGCCAAGTATAATGTGGAGTTCGTCTCCGCCAACCCCACCGGCCCCATGCACATGGGCAACGCCCGGGGCGGCGCACTGGGCGACTGCCTTGCCGCCGTCCTCGATTGGTCCGGCTACGACGTGACCCGCGAGTTCTACATCAACGACGCCGGCAACCAGATCCAGAAGTTCGGCAAGAGCCTGGCCGTCCGCTACCTGCAGCAGTTCTGCGGCGAGGAAGCCTATCCCCTGCCCGCCGAGTGCTATCAGGGCGGCGACATCAAGGTGCTGGCCGGCGAGTTTGCCGAGCTGCACGGCGACCAGTACGTTGCCGCCTGCAAGGGTCTCAGCGAAGAAGCCCTCTTTGCCAGCGACGCCTTTGCCGCCCTGAAGGATGCTCTGGTGGCCTACGCCCTGCCCAAGAACATCGCCGCCCTCAAGCGGGATCTGGGCAAGTACCGCATCGATTACGACGTGTGGTTCCACGAGAGCACCCTCCACGAGTCCGGCGCGGTGATGGCCGTGGTGGATAAGCTGCTGGAGCTGGGGGCCTGCTACAAGGCCGAGGACGGCGCCATTATGTACCGCAGCGCCCAGTATGCCGCCAAGTACGGCACCGTGAACAAGAAGAAGACCGACGACGGCTCCGAGGAGGAGGCCAAGGATGAGGTCCTCGTCCGCGCCAACGGCATCCCCACCTACTTTGCTGCCGATATCGCCTACCACTACAACAAGCTGGCCACCCGCGGCTTTGCCAAGGCCATCGACGTGTGGGGTGCCGACCACCACGGCCATGTGGCCCGCATGAAGGGCGCCATGGACGCCATCGGCCTCAACGGCAACGATCTGGACGTGGTGCTGATGCAGATGGTCAACCTGATGCGGGACGGCCAGCCCGTGCGGATGTCCAAGCGCACCGGCAATGCCATCACCCTGACCGACCTGCTGGAGGAGGTGCCCATCGACAGCGCCCGCTTCCTGTTCAACATGCACGACGCCGGCAGCGGCATCGACTTCGACCTCGACCAGGCCGTGAAGACCGACAACGACAACCCCGTCTACTACGTCCAGTACGCTCATGCCCGCATCTGCTCCATCCTGAAGAAGATGGAGAGCGAGGGCGTCTCCTTCGCCGGGGCCGAGCAGATCGACGCCACCCTGCTCACCGAGCCCAGCGAGATGGACCTGATCCGGATGCTGGCCGCCTTCCCGCAGGAGATCGTCATGGCCGCTGAGAAGTACGACCCCAGCCGCATCAACCGCTTCGTCATCGATCTGGCCAGCGCCTTCCACCGCTTCTACGGCAGCTGCCGCATCCAGGGTGCCGACCCGGCCCTCCAGCAGGCCCGTCTGGCCCTGTGCATCGGCGTCA
>RKCM01000079.1 GCA_014858325.1 Oscillospiraceae bacterium
AAGGTTATTTGCAAAGACTAATTTGAAAATTCGCGTTTGTGGAGCGAAGCAGAACAATGAAAGCCCCAGTGGGGCTTTTAAGCGACAGAACGGTCTTGCGTAGCAAGATGGAGGGGCTTTGCCCCGACAAGTTCCAGTTTGCCGCACTCGTTCCTAGCGGAGTTTGGGGGCTCCGCACGTCCTAGCAAGAAGCTGTCCCAAGGGGCAAGAATTTTTCAGGAATTGAAAATTTGTGGCCACGGGACGGTTTTTGCTCGCTACGTTTTTCGGAAAGGATTGAAAGAACTAAGATGATTCAAAAACACGAACTGCCTATTTTAGAGTACGATTCCAACTCGGAAGAGGTCATCCGGCCCAATCATGGCGCAGAGCAGCTAGTCCTTCCCGAAAAATGCATCTATGCCTTTCTTGGAGAAGCCGTTGATGATTACGCTTTTGAAGCAAACGCCACTGTTGCAGAAACTTTTGAAACTATAACCCGGAAGTATCCTGTTTATATCATAAAGCAGAATGGCATGGAATTCTGTCTTTGCGCCGCCCCCTTGGGCGCACCTGCGGCGGCACAACTGATGGACTTTCTCATCTCCTGCGGATGCAAAAAAATCATCTCAGCCGGTTCCTGCGGAGTGCTGACCGATTTGGACGAAAACAAATTCTTGATCCCAATCAGGGCGATGCGCGATGAAGGCACTTCGTATCATTATCTTCCGGCCGCTCGGTTTGTTGATTTGGAGCCTTCCGCAATAAAAGCCATCGAGCAGACGTTTTGTGCGTTGAATATTCCGTTTCAAAAATGTATCACATGGACAACGGATGGCTTTTTCCGAGAAACACGGGATATGGTAGAATATCGCAAATCCGAGGGCTGTTCCGCAGTGGAAATGGAGTGTGCTGCATTGGCTGCCTGCGCCCGGAAGCGAGGTGCTTCTTTCGGGCAGATTCTTTATACGGCAGATTCGCTTGCGAATGTTCTGGAATACGACGAACGTGATTGGGGAAAGAACTCCTTACGGAAAGCATTGGCACTCTGTATCGCAGTGCTGCAAGCAATCTGAAAGTTCGAATGCCGTGGCCAACGCCATCACCCGGGAGATGCACGACGAGGGCATGACGCTGGAAGAAGCCATGAACAAGTGGCAGACCATGGACCAGCTGCCCGCAGAGTATCGGAGCTGAGATACGGCGGGGCCGAGGGGAATCGGGTTTATTTGCAAATTGTTCAAATGTATCTCAAAGAAAAGCCATTTTTGTTCGGTACAATAAGGGTGCAGTCAGGGAGGACGACCCACAAGCAGGCAGGCACCTCCTCCCAGAGACCTGCGCCATGCAGGCAAAATGAATGATCGCCGCAGAAGCGGCCCCCCGAACCATACTGTCCCCTGCCTGATGCGAGGCGATAGCCAAAGACAGCGGACAGACTACCAACCCCCTCCTGGCAGCCGCAAATGTTTAGGAGTTTCCACATACGACAGGCAGCACCGCTTTCCTCCTCCTTTCCACGGTGCTGCCTGCCTTTTTGTTTATGAAAAAGAAAAACCCTCTCCGTCATCGCTGCGCGATGCCGGAGAGGGTTATTTTTACGCTGCTCGGTGGGGGCGTTCGTCGTGGAGCCGATCGGCGGGGAGGTTGGCTTTCAGCAGCTCCCATGCCGCGTCGAGGCTGGTGTTCCATAAGTAGGCCTGGCTTTGCTGCACATAGATGTAAATGGCATTTTTGGTGCGGTAGGCCAGGTGGATGTGGTGCCAGTCGCACTGGCGGGAGGGCTCCGCCTTATCCTGCTCTCCGGCCATCCAGATGGAAAAGCCGCTGTCGTCCAGCTGCAGGCTGTAAAAGGGCTTGGGCTCTGTCAGCCCCATCTTTTTGATGCTGCCCTTCAGGTTGCGGGAAAAGGTGCCAAAGTAGACCAGCGGCAGGCCCAGCGCGATGACGGCCAGCACCAGCGAAAGCTTCCAGGCGTCGGATACGCTGCCCATCTGGGTCAGGCAGACGAGGGCCGACACCAGCAGGATGGTGGTGAAAACGGCGGGCCGCCGCCATGCTTTGCGGTGGTGGAACAGATCGAAGGAGACGAAGGACTTGAAGGTGTCGCTGTCCATCGTCACGGAAATCCGAATGGGTTGTGTCATACAAAAAACCTCCCTTTTTTAGGCATAGTATCATATTGTTCCCCAACAATCAAGCCGGAACTTGCACAATAGGGCGAAGCTGTGGTAAAATAATTGTTACGAATGAGCAAAACGGCGGCGGAAAAGGGGGAAAAGCCATGCACCGCAAGCTGAACTTGAAGCAGCGCATCGGCCTGTGCTTTGCGGCCTTTTTTGCGGCCCTGGCGGCACAGATCGTCCTCAGCTTTTACCAGTCCAACACAGTGCTGCGCCAGCTGGACGAGCAGATGGGCAATTTCAATGCCATCAGCCGCTTCCAGAACGGGGTGGAGCGGAGCCTTTCCGCTATGGAGGATTACCGCTGGGAGTACGGCGACGGCGAGGCCCTGCTCACCGAGCTGCAGGACTCCTTTTCGGTGATGAACGCCTGGCTGTGGCGGATCGACGGCGATCTGCACACGGTCAGTCAGGAGCAGTATCTGCTCTACCGGGCCGTCAGCACCACCTACGAGCACTACAACGCGCTGGTCGGCCAGCTGGAAACGGCCCTGCAGGCGGGCGGCGAGACGGAGGCGGCCCAGCTCTATTACAACAAGGTCGCCCCCTGCGGCGGCTATCTGCGCCAGTACACCCAGCAGCTGCTCAACACCGCCATCACCGATGGGCAGGAGGAGTACACCGCCGTCTCGGCCCTCAGCGACCGGGTCAAGTGGCTGCAGACCGTGGTGGGCGTGCTCTGCTTGGCTTTGGGCAGCCTGATGGCGCTGGAAGTGACCCGGATGCTGAACCCCGTCCAACGGATGATCGAGGCTTCGCGAAAGGTGACGGAGGGCCGCTACGACGCCCCCGACCTGCCTGTGCCCCGGCAGGATGAGATGGGGCGGCTGGCGGAGGCTTTCAACCAGATGAAGCACGCCATGGCCCAGCAGGTGAGCACCCTGCAGGAGAAAAACGACATCGAGCGGGAGCTCCACCGCCAGAAGACGGAAGCGCTGGAGCTGCAAAACCGCATGGAGCGCAGCCGCCTGCAGCAGCTGCGCAGCCAGATCGACCCGCACTTTCTGTTCAACACCCTCAACGTCATTTTGCAGACGGCGGGCGTGGAAAAAGCCTACCGCACCCAGGCCCTCATCACGGCGCTGGCGCACCTGCTGCGCTACAGCCTGATGAGCAACGACGAGCAGGTGCCCCTCTCGCGGGAGGTGCGCATCGTGGACGAATACTACTCCATTTACCACGTCCGCTTTGGCGACCGCATCCAGATGGAGTGGAAGATCTCCGATTCGCTGGACCTGACCGAGACGATGGTGCCCTCCTTTATTTTGCAGCCCATTGTGGAAAACGCCTTCAAGCACGGTATCTCTCCCAAGGAGGAGGGCGGCCGGGTGCGCATCCGCATCAACCCTTTGCGGGACAAGGGGCTGCTGTACATCAGCGTCTGCGACAACGGCGTGGGCATCGAGAAAGCCCAGCTGGAGCAGCTGAAGACCGCCCTCGCCCAGCCCGGCGAGCGGTGGGAGCACATCGGCGTGTACAACGTGGCCGCGCGGCTGCGGCTGCTGGATGAGCGCGGGCGGCTGGAGATCTGCTCGCACCCGGGCCGGGGCACGGCCATCCGGCTGTATCTGCCCCTGATCGAACCTTTGGAAGAGGAGGAGCTGGACGATGATCCGTCTGTTGATCGCTGACGACGAAAAGCTGGAGCGGGAGGCGCTGGCCGAGATGGTGGCCCGCCGCTTTGAACACGAGGTGGTGCTGGAATTGGCCGAGAACGGCCGCAAGGCCGCCGACACCGCCGTGCTGTGGGGGGCAGACCTCATCCTCATGGACATCGAGATGCCCGGGATGAGCGGGCTGGATGCCGCCCGGGCCGTGCTGGCCCAGCGCCCCGGCTGCCGGGTCATCTTCGTTACGGCCTACAGCCTGTTCCAGTACGCCCACGAGGCCGTGCACCTGGGGGCCTGCGATTACCTGCTGAAGCCCGTAGACCCCGACGAGCTGGAGGCTTCTATCCGCCGTGCCATGCGGCAGGTGGAGGCCGAGCGGAAGCTGGAGGAGCTGGCCACCGCCAAGGCCCTGCCCGAGCCGCAGGATGCAGGCGCGGCCCCGGCAGAGGATGCCGCCGATGAGGACAGCCCCGCCGCCATGGTGATGGCGCAGGTGCGGCGCTATCTGGAAGACAACTATATGTTCGACCTCTCGCTGGACAGCGTGGGCGAGATTTTGCACATCAGCCCGGCGTACCTGTCGGCTCAGTTCAAAAAATACCAGAAGATGAACTTCCTCGATTGCCTGACCGAGCTGCGCATCAACGCGGCCAAGAAGCTGCTGGCCGACCCCCTGCGCTCCACGGCGGAGGTGGCATCCATGGTGGGGTATGACGACTCCAGCTACTTTGCCCGGGCTTTCAAAAAGCGGACGGGGATGACCCCCACCCAGTACCGCCGTCAGG
>RKCM01000103.1 GCA_014858325.1 Oscillospiraceae bacterium
GATCGACGCCATCTACGTGCAGGAGCGCACCGATGACACCGACGCCCAGTGCGAAGCCGCCAAGGCTGCCTGGGATGCCCTGACCGACACCCAGAAGGAAATGGTCGAGGGTGAGAACGCTGACCCCGAGTACTTCGGCCGCGACACCGGCGACGCCAGCAAGGACGACCCCCGCAACGAAGATGAAATCGGCGAGAACGAGCTGCTGGTCGTCAGCTTTGGCACCTCTTTCAACGGTAGCCGCGCGGCCGACATCAAGGGCATCGAGGATGCTCTGCAGGCCGCTAACCCGGATTGGTCCGTCCGCCGCGCCTTCACCGCCCAGATCATCATCAACCATGTCCAGGCCCGTGACGGCGAGAAGATCGACAACATGGAGCAGGCCATGGAGCGCGCCGTGGCCAACGGCGTCAAGAATCTGGTCGTCCAGCCTACCCACCTGATGCACGGTGCGGAGTACGACGAGATGATGGAGCTGATCGACTCCTACCGCGACAAGTTCGAGTCCGTTGCCATCGCCGAGCCCCTGCTGGGCGAGGTCGGCAATGATGCCACCGTCATCAACCCGGATAAGGAAGAGGTCGCTAAGGCCGTCACCGCCGAGGCCGTCCAGACCGCCGGTTACGAGAGCCTGACCGCCGCCGCCGAGGACGGCACCGCCTTTGTCTTCATGGGCCACGGCACCTCTCACACCGCCAAGGTCAGCTACAGCCAGATGCAGACCACCATGCAGACGCTGGGCTACGACAACGTCTTCATCGGCACCGTCGAGGGCGAGCCGGAGGAGACCTCCTGCGAGAACATCATCGAGGCCGTTAAGGCAGCAGGCTACACCAAGGTCGTCCTGCGTCCGCTGATGGTCGTGGCAGGCGACCACGCCAACAACGATATGGCCGGCCCCGACGAGGATTCCTGGCTGAGCCAGTTCAACGCTTCCGGCAATTTCGCTTCGGTGGATTGCCAGATCGCGGGCCTGGGTGAGATCGATGCCATCCAGCAGCAGTACATTGCCCACACCAAGGCAGCCATCGATTCCCTGAACGGCTGATTTTGAATGAGCCCTCTCAGTCGCACTTCGTGTGTCCGCTCCCCCGAAAGGGAAAACTCATGCAGCGCCTTGGATAGAGGCGGCATGACCTCGCCCTTCGGGAGAGGTGGCATTGCGAAGCAATGACGGAGAGGGTTCATTTTTTGCAGTGCTTATGTTATAATAACTCTGAATTTTGATTTTTTCGTGAGGAAAATCGTTATGAAATGCATTCGTTCCATTTCGCTGCTGGCCGTCTGTGCGCTGCTGGCCGCTTCTCTGTCCGCCTGCGGCGGTTCTGCCTCCGGCGCCGCCTCTTCCGCTGCTTCCAGTGAGGCTGCTTCTTCGGTGGCTTCTTCTGCGGCCGCTTCGTCCGAAGTTTCGACCACTGCCGCCCTGCCCGACGGCACCTACACCGCCGAGTTTGATACCGACAGCTCCATGTTCCATGTCAACGAAGCGCTTGACGGCAAGGGCACCCTGACCGTGGAAAACGGCCGGATGACCCTTCACATCAGCCTGGCCTCTACCCACATCGTCAACCTCTACGTTGGCACTGCCGCGGACGCCGTCTCCCACGAGGCCGACTGGCTCCAGCCCACCACCGACACCGTCACCTACTCCGACGGCACCTCCGATGAAGTCTTCGGCTTCGATGTCCCCGTCGAGGCCCTCGACACCGACTTCCAGCTGGCCATTCTGGGCACCAAGGGTAAGTGGTACGACCACACCGTCAGCGTCCGCAACGCGGAGGAGCAGTCCGCCCAAGCCGCAGAGGTCCCCGCCGACGGCAGCTACACCTGTGAGGTGACGCTGGAGGGCGGCTCCGGCCGCGCCACGGTGGAAAGCCCCGCCGCCCTCACGGTGGAAAACGGCAAAATGACCGCTACCATCGTCTGGTCCAGCCCCAATTACGACTATATGATCGTGGACGGCGAGAAGTATCTGCCCACCAACACCAGCGGCAACTCCACGTTTGCGATCCCCGTGGCCGCTCTCAACACTCCGCTGGCCGTCACCGCCGACACCGTGGCCATGAGCACCCCCCACGAGATCGAGTATACGCTGACGTTTGCAAACCCGACTGAGGCAAATTAACATGAATCGTCGCCAATTCTTGGGAGCTGGCGTTGCCGCCGCCGCGCTGGCCCTGACGGGCTGCGGCCAAACACAGGAGGCCCCGGCCACGGTCGATGCCCTCACGCTGGACCACGCCTACCCGCTGGATTACGCCCAGCAGTTCGCAGCCGAGGTCTACACCGATGGCTCCGTCCTGCTCACCATCGCGGAGGACGGGGGAAAATTCCTCATCCGGCCCGAGGGGGCGGCCGCGCTTTCTGCCTTGCCCGAGGGAGTGGTGGAGCTTCGCCAGCCGCTGGAAAACCTCTACCTCGTGTCCAGCGCCCTCATGGATTTTTTCCTCCATCTGGATGCGCTGGGCTCCATCACCCTTTCCGGCACCCGGGCCGAGGGCTGGTATCTCGAAAAAGCCAAAGCCGCCATGGAGTCGGGGCAGATCGCCTATGCGGGCAAGTACAGCGCCCCGGATTACGAGCGCATCCTCGCTTCTCACTGCAGCCTTGCCATCGAGAACACCATGATCTACCACACCCCCGAGGTCAAGGAGCAGCTGGAAAAATTCGGCGTGCCCGTCCTTGTGGAGCGCTCCAGCTACGAGAGCGGCCCGCTGGCCCGGATGGAGTGGATCAAATGCATCGGCCTGCTGTTGGGCAAAGCCGAGGAGGCCGAGCGCATCTTCGCCGATCAGCTCGCCCGCATCGAGCCTTTGCTCGATCAGGACCCCACGGGCAAGACGGTCGCCTTCTTCTCCGTCACCGGCAACAACCTCATCAACGTCCGCAAGGGCGGCGATTACGTTGCCCAGATGATCGCCATGGCGGGCGGCACCTATCTCTTTGCCGACCTTGCCGAGAACGGCAACAGCCTTTCCACCATGAACATCCCGCAGGAGACCTTCTACGCCAAAGCCCGGGAGGCCGATGTTCTCATCTACAACAGCACCATCGAGGGTGTGGTGGATACCCGCCGGCAGCTCATCGAAAAATGCGCCATGCTGGCCGATTTCAAGGCCGTCCAGTCCGGCGATTGCTGGTGCACCGCCAAAAGCTTCTTCCAGCAGACGATGTCCCTGCCCGACCTCGTGGTGGATATGCACCGCGTCTTTACGGAGGGTGACCCCGCCCCTGAAGAACTATCCATTCTGCAAAAAATCAATTGATTTCAACTGCTAGGAGAACACTCATGACCACCACCAAACGCCTGACCCTCGCGACCCTCGCCCTTGCGGCGGGGCTTGTGGTGCTGTTCGGCTTCAATCTGTTCTGGGGCAGCGTGGCCCTTTCGCCCCGGGCCGTGGCGGCCGCCCTGCTGGGCAAAAGCAGCGACGCCCTCTCCACGGGCATCATTCTGCAGCTGCGCCTGCCTCGGGCCGTCATGGCGGTGCTGCTGGGGGCGGCGCTCTCGGCGGCGGGGTATCTGCTCCAGACTTTCTTCGCCAACCCCATCGCAGGCCCCTTCGTCATGGGCATTTCCAGTGGGGCCAAGCTGGCCGTGGCCCTCACCATGGTGGTTTTCCTCAACCGGGGCCTGCTTACCAGCTCGCTGGTGCTGATCGCGGCGGCCTTTGCGGGGGCCATGGCCGCCATGGCCTTTGTGCTGGCCGTGGCCCAGCGGGTGCAGCGGATGAGCATCCTTGTCATCTGCGGCGTCATGATCGGCTACATCTGCAACGCCGTCACCGATATCGTCGTCACCTTCGCGCAGGACTCCAACATCGTCAACCTCCACAACTGGTCTATGGGCAGCTTTTCGGGCGTCACCTGGGGCAATGTGGGGGCGTCGGCCTGCGTCGTCCTGCCCGCGCTGGCGGCGTCCTTCTGCCTCTCCAAGCCTATGGCCGCGTATCAATTGGGCGAGCCCTATGCCCAGAGCGTGGGCGTGAACGTCAAAGCCTTCCGCATCCTGCTGGTGCTGCTGTCCAGCTTGCTGGCAGCCTGCGTCACGGCCTTTGCGGGCCCCATCTCCTTTGTGGGCATCGCGGTGCCCCACCTCGTCAAGCATCTGCTGGGCAGCGCAAAGCCCCTTTACGTCCTGCCCGGGTGCTGTTTGGGCGGCGCGGCCTTCTGCCTGCTGTGCGACCTCATTGCCCGCAGCCTTTTCGCCCCCACCGAGCTGTCCATCAGCTCGGTCACGGCCGTGTTCGGCGCCCCGGTGGTCATTGGGCTGCTGGTCCGCCGCCAGGCACAGGAGGGCAACGGATGAACCACTCGTTTTACTGGCAGACGCAGGCCCTTGCCATCGGCTACGGCAAACCCCTTCTCGAACACATCACCCTCGGCGGGGCCCGGGGCAAAATTCTGACACTCATCGGCCCCAACGGCGCGGGCAAATCCACCCTGCTCAAAACGCTGGCGGGCCAGCTGGCCCCGCAGGGCGGCGCGGTGCTGTTGGACGGCACCGACCTGCAGGCCCTTTCCGGCAATGCCCGGGCCCGCAAAATGGCCCTCA
>RKCM01000211.1 GCA_014858325.1 Oscillospiraceae bacterium
GGCAGCGGGGGCCGCCACCCGGGTAGGCTCCTCCACCTGGGCCGGGGCAACGGCGGCAGAACCCAGCGGGGCCTCCGGCGCACGCTCGGCGCGGGGCTCCTCGGGCTGCAGCAGGGTGTTCAGGGCGTTCTGCAGCAGGATACGGTCGCAGCCGCACTCGGTGCAGTATACGGTGTCCTCTTCCTTGGGGTGGAAGGCACCGCAGGCGCAGTACCAGCCATTCTCAAACACCTGGGGCAGATACTTCAGGCCCTCGCGGTTCATCCGGGCCTCCAGTGCCTTCTGCAGCTCGGGGCTCAGGCGGCGGGGGGCC
Organism: Oscillospiraceae bacterium; assembly: GCA_014858325.1. Classification (GTDB taxonomy): domain Bacteria; phylum Bacillota; class Clostridia; order Oscillospirales; family Ruminococcaceae; genus Faecalibacterium. Next base: position 314 of record RKCM01000211.1, read on the forward strand.
GGCAGGCGCACCCGCTTGATGCCGTCCAGATGCACCACCCGCTTGCCGTTGTAGACGTTTTTCAAGCTCACATCCACGCTGGTGATGGCTTTCTGGGTGACGAACACCGCATCGTCCATGCCAAAGCACTCGCCGGGCTTGGCGGCAATGTCGCGGTACTCAAAGGCGTCCTCACAGAGGATGACGCCGTCCACGCCCTTGCACTTGAAGTGGATCTCCAGCGCCGTCAGGGTCACTTTGGAGATATTTTTGAAGGTGAGGCAGACGGCGTGTTCGCCGCTGACCTCGCCCTTGAGCAGCTCCACGCAGACGAACTGCACCGGGCTGCCCGGGGTATAGTAGTTGGCCCGCGTGCGGGCAACGGGATCAAAATTTTCCTCCACGACCGATTCCTCCTTCTTGGGTCATTCTTCGGTTTTCGGGGTCTCGTCCGCCGGGGCGGGGTCCTGCACGGGAGCAGCCGGTTCGGCGGTCTCCGCCGTTTCGGCCTTCTCGGCAGGCTCTGCCGTTTCCGCCGGGGTCACGTCCACCGCCTGCTGGGGCTGCTTTTCCTCGCTGTCGCGGGGGGCCAGCGTACCGCCGGCCATCACGGTGTTGAACTCCTGCTCGTTGAGCTTTTCGCGCTCCATCAGGGCCTTGGCCAGTGCGTGCAGCTGGTCGATGTGCTCGGTCAGGGTGCGGCGGCAGGTCTCGTAGGCCTCGTCGATGATATCCCGCATCTCGCTGTCGATCTCGGCGGCAGTCGTCTCGCTGTAGCCCTTGCCCTGCGCGAAATCACGGCCCAGGAAGGTCTCCTCCTGAGAGGTGCCGTACACCACGGGGCCCAGCCGCTCGGAGAAGCCGTACTTGGTGATCATCTGGCGGGCAATGTTGGTAGCCTGCTGCAGGTCGTTGGAGGCACCCGTGGAGATGTCTTCCAAAATCAGCTGCTCGGCCACGCGGCCGCCCAGGCTGGACACGATGTCCTCAAACATCTCGCCCTTGGTCACATAGCTGCGGTCTTTTTCGGGCAGATACATGGTGTATCCGCCTGCCTGACCGCGGGGGATGATGGTGATCTCATGCACACGGGGGTGGTGCTTGCAGTAGAAGCCCGCCACGGCGTGGCCCGCCTCGTGGTAAGCGGTGAGCTTTTTCTCCTCGGGGGTCACCACGCGGCTCTTCTTCTCGGGGCCGGCCATGACCTTCATGGATGCTTCCTCGATGTCTTCCATGGTGATGGCCTTGCGGCTGCGGCGGGCGGCCAGCAGGGCGGCCTCGTTCACCAGGTTTTCCAGATCCGCACCCGCAAACCCGGCGGTGCGCTGGGCGATGACCTTCAGGGACACATCGGGGGCCAGAGGCTTGTTCTTGGTGTGGACCTTGAGGATCTCCTCGCGGCCCTTCACGTCGGGCAGGCCGACGTAGACCTGACGGTCAAAGCGGCCCGGGCGGAGCAGGGCCTTATCCAGAATGTCGGCACGGTTGGTGGCCGCCATCACGATGACGCCATCGTTGGCCTCAAAGCCATCCATTTCCACCAGCAGCTGGTTCAGCGTCTGCTCCCGCTCGTCGTGGCCGCCGCCAAGGCCGGCACCGCGCTGGCGGCCCACCGCGTCGATCTCATCGATGAAGATGATGCAGGGCATGGTCTTCTTGGCCTTATCGAACAGGTCGCGGACACGGGAAGCGCCGACGCCCACGTACATCTCCACAAAATCGGAGCCGGAGATGGAGTAGAAGGGCACCCCGGCCTCACCGGCACAGGCGCGGGCCAGCAGGGTCTTGCCGGTGCCCGGAGGGCCCACCAGCAGCACGCCGTGGGGGATGCGTGCGCCCAGCGAATTGAATTTATCGGGGCTCTTGAGGAACTCCACCACTTCCTTGAGTTCCTCTTTTTCTTCGTCCTCACCGGCCACATCGGCAAAGGTGGCGGTCTTTTTGTTGTCCCGCTCGTCCTTCACCTTGGCCTTGCCCACATTCATGATGCCGCCGCCGCCAGCGCCGCCGCGCATCATGGAGAAGAGCAAGAAGCCCGTGCAGCCCAGCATCCCCAGATAGAACAGGATCTCCATCCAGGGGATGGTCTCCTTCAGGGAGGTGTAATCGTATTCCATGGGGGCGTCGGGGTTGGCCGCGTCGTAGGAATCGATATACTGCTGGACGTTCTCAATAAAAACGTAGGCGTAGGGCAGCTTGTAGCGGACGGTCACGGTGCCGTCGTTCTCCTTCACCGCACCCACGGATTCGGACGCGGAGGAAGAGAACATATTGCTCAGCAGCCCGCCGGAAGCCTGGCTGCTGCTCTGGGTCTCGGTGGCGTCCGGCAGGGGCATCTCGCCCTCTTTCAGGTTCAGGGTGATGATGCTGGTGTTGCGGTCCAGCTCAAACGCCTTGACCTGATTGTGCTCAAAATAATGCACCACCGTGGAATAGCTCATGGTGGCACCGCTGGAAGACCCGCCGGTGCCCAGCACCGACCAGATCATCAGCACCGCGGCCAGAGCCAGCGCCAGCACCAGCGGGTTCAAACGAGGTCGTTTCGGTTGCAAAAAAGATCAACTCCAGTTCTATTATTTCTCGTAGACGTAAGGTTTCAGCACGCCAATGTAGGGCAGGTTGCGGTATTTCTCATCAAAATCAAGGCCATAGCCCACCACAAACTCGTCCGGCACCTGGAAGCCCTCGTAATCGGGGGCAATGTCAGCCTTGCGGCGGCTGGGCTTGTCCAGAATGGTGCAGATCTTGACGGAATTGGGGTGGCGCATCTTGAGCATGGGCACCAGGTTGGAGAGGGTGACGCCCGTGTCCAGAATATCCTCCACGATCAGCACGTCCTTGCCGGAGAGGTCGCCGTCCAGATCCTTGATGATCTTGACAAGGCCGCTGGTGGTGGTATTGCTGCCGCCGTAGCTGGACACGACCATGAAGTCGATGTTGCAGGGGATGGTGACCGCCCGCATCAGATCGGCCATGAACACCACCGAGCCCTTGAGGATGGAGACGAGGACAAGGTTTTTGCCCGCGTAGTCCCTGCTGATCTGAGCGCCCAGCTCCGCCACTTTGTCCTTGAGCTGTTCTTCCGAAACCAGGACCTTCTCGATATCATCGTGCATACTCATCGTTTTTCGATTCCTCCATTTTTTGCGGTTCCATCTGCATACAAAGCGTTGTGGCGGCGGTAGGGGCCAGCCCTTCGGCAAAGCCCTCGCCCAGCACCCACACCACCTCATGGCCCGCCGCCAGCAGCGGCAGGGCATCCCGCTGTGCAGGCGGGATCTGCGCCTCGTTCATCCATTTGCGCAGCTCCTTGGCAAGGCCCCGTCCCGCCGGGCGGAAACGGTCGCCCGGCTGGCGGCAGCGCAGCGTAAGCGCAGGATACAACGTCATTATTCTAGCATAATCTGCCTGATTTTTTAAGTCTTTTTTATGAACACCCTGTATTTTTTCTTCTTTTTCGCCGGAACTCACCCGGAAAACCCGGATTTTCAGCACTTTGCCCCCGCCCAGCGGATATTCCGCGCCGTCTGCGGGGCAAAACGGGATGGCGCTCCCGCAGCTAGGCGCTGCGTTCGGCTCCCGCCGGGCCGGGCCGCTCTCCCGCCAGAAAACGCCCCCGCCTGCGCAGAAGCGGACCTCGTCCGTCAGCTGGACGGCCCCGCTCCCCCGCCGGACGAGCCGGGCCAGCAGGCGGACGTATTTTTCCTCGGCATCCCGGATGGGGGCCGTCTGTGCGTGGAGGGCGGCTTCCAAAATCAGCGGGTCGGCGGCCTGCAGGGTGTGCAGACTGTACACCGTCTCCCCCGCCGCCCGGGCATACCGTGCCCCGGCGGGGAGAGCCTCCGGGCAGGCATGGGCCGCCTGTGTCAGCAATCGTTCCGCCGCCCGGGCAAAGTAGGCGTCTGCCGCTGCCGCCTTCTCGCAGAAGCGGGCCAGATTTTCCACCGCTGCCCCATTGACGGAAACCAGCGCAGGGAGCGCCGCGTGGCGCAGGCGGTTCCGAGCATACGCATCGGAGTCGTTGGTCTCATCCGTCACAAAGCTTTCGCCGCACAGCCTGCAGACGGCCTCGGTGTCGGCCCGGGTCAGGCCCAGCAGCGGGCGGCAGAAGCCGGGGCGCTTGGGCCGGATGCCTGCCGCCCCGTGGAGCCCGGTGCCCCGGGCCAGCCGGAACAGCAGGGTCTCCGCCTGGTCAGTACCAGTATGGGCCGTTGCGATGCAGTCTATCCC
>RKCM01000134.1 GCA_014858325.1 Oscillospiraceae bacterium
GGGCCAGTTCATGGGCAACATCGCCCACGAGCTGCGCACCCCCATGACCACCATCAAGGGCTTCATCGACGGCATTCTGGACGGCACCATCCCGCCCGAGATGCAGAACCACTATTTGCAGCTGGTCAGTGAGGAGACCGGGCGGCTGGCCCGGCTCATCCAGAATATGCTGGACCTCTCCAAGCTGGAAAGCGGCGAGTACACCCCCAACGCCCGGATGTTCAACATCTGGGAGACGCTGACGGGGGTGGCCCTCTCGGCCGAGCAGCGGATCAACGACGGCATGATCGAGATCGACGGGCTGACCATGGACGAAAAAGTCCTCGTCTACGCCGACCCGGACTTCATCCATCAGGTGGCCTACAACCTGCTGGACAACGCCATCAAATTCACCCCGGCGGGCGGCACCATCCGCTTCGGGGTGGAAAAGCTGGGCCCCGAGGTGGAGGTCTCCATCTGGAACTCCGGCCAGGGCATCAGCCCGGAGGCGCTGCCCTATGTCTTCCAGCGATTTTACAAGGAAGATAAGTCCCGCGGCCTCCATGCCCGGGGCGCGGGCCTCGGCCTCAACATCTGCAAGGTGCTGGTCAACCTCTCGGGCGGCCAAATTCGCGTCGAGAGCCAGCAGGGCGAGTGGTGCCGCTTCGTGTTCACCCTGCCCACCCTGCCGCCGGACTCCGGCAGCATGAAGCGCCTGCCCGACGAGAGCGGACGCCCCGGCGCGGTGGAGGACCCCGCCAGCATGAAGCCTGTGAATTGAACGAGCGCAGTCAGACTGCCCCGGCAGAGGGCGGTCTGGCTGCTTTTGCGTTCTTTCCGTGAAAAACGCGGCGGCGGGTTTGATTTTTTTTGCATTTTCATGTAAACTAAAAGGTAACCATGCCGTGCCCTCTTCCGGGCCGGAAAAGGGGCCGGACGGCAGGGCAAAACGTTAAAACAACTCTGAAAATTACGGAGAGTATATTAAAATGACCATCGTAAGTCCTTCGATCCTTTCCGCCGATTTCTCCCACTTGGGGGCCGACTGCCAGATGGTGCTGGACGCCGGGGCAAAAATGCTGCACTATGATGTGATGGACGGCCACTTTGTGCCCAACATCAGCTTTGGTGTGCCCGTGCTCAAAAGCCTGCACAAGGCCATGCCGGACGCCTTTTACGACGTCCACCTCATGATCAGCCATCCGCTGGAGTATGCCGAGCCCTTCATCAAGGCCGGTGCCACCCTCTACAACTTCCATCTGGAGTGCGAGGACGACATCCAGAAGACCCTCGACGCCGTGAAGGCGCTGGGCTGCAAAGTGGGCCTGACCATCAAGCCCGGCACCGCCCCGGAGGCGCTGGCTCCCTATCTGGACCAGCTGGATCTGGTGCTGGTGATGAGCGTGGAGCCCGGCTTCGGCGGGCAGAAGTTTATGCCCTCGGCGCTGGAAAAGCTGCGCTGGCTCAAAGCCGAGCGGGAGAAGCGGGGCCTGAAAGTTCTGCTGGAGGTGGACGGCGGCGTGGACGCTGCCACCGCCCCCCTGTGCGTGGAAGCGGGCGCGGATATCCTGGTGGCGGGCAGCGCCGTGTTTGGCGCAGCCGACCCAAAGCAGGCCGTGGCCCGGCTGGCCGCGCTGTAAGGAGCAAAGCCTATGGAAGAAGCATTGATCCAATGGCAGGAGCAGGAGCTGGCGCAGACGGGCCGCTATTATAAGCACGTCTGCTTCATGACCATCCCGCTGCTCTGGATGTCCTGCTATTTTTACGGCCCCCGGCCCTTGCTGCTGTGCGGCTTTGCCTTTCTGGTGGGCAACCTGTGCGACCGGCTCATCTCGCTGCTGCGCCGCCGGGTGTACCAGCCCAGAGATTTTTCCAACGAGAGCTTTGCCCTCCTCATCGCCCTGCTGATGCCTGCCACCGTGAGCTGGTATGTGCTGGCGGCGGCGGTGCTGGCCGGTGTGCTCATCGGCAAGGAAGTGTTTGGCGGCTACGGCAGCTATCCCTTCCACCCGGCGGCTGTCGGCTATGTGGTGGCGGCCGTATCCTGGCCGGAGCAGGTGTTCCGTTACCCCCAGCCCTACGCCGCCATCCCCCTGTGGGATGCTTCCGGCGTGCCCGCCTCCGGCATCATCTCCGACACGCTGCGCAGCGGCGGTATGCTCAACATCGGCACCCTCTCGCTGGGCCTGGGCGAGTACGCGGCCCCCATGGGCACGGCGGCTGCCCTTGTCATCCTGGCCTGCGGGCTGTTTTTGTGGGTGCAGAAGGACATCCGCCTCAGCGCTGCCCTCAGCTTCCTCATCACGGCAGGGCTCATCGCCTTCCTGTTCCCCCGGCAGGTGGGCCTGACGGACGGCTCCATCCTGCTCAGCGTCTCGTTCCGCCTGCGCTGCGTGCGCGATGAGCTGCTGACGGGCGCCATGCTCTTCAGCGCCGTCTTCCTGCTCAACGAGCCCTACACCTGCGCCCACCATCGGCTGGGCCGCATCCTGTACGGGGTGCTGGTGGGCGCGGCCACCATGGGCTTGCGCTATTTCGGCGTCTATGAAACGGGCGTCTGCTTTGCGCTGCTGGCGGTCAACAGCATTTCCGGCTGGATGGACCGCACGGAGGCGCGCCTCTATGCACTGCTCCGCCGCAAGGGCGGAGCCGGAAAGGAGGGGGCTGTATGAAACGTTCCGTTGCCGAACGCATCCTCCGCGACCCCGAAAAATTTGCGCACCACGACCGCGTTTTTCTGAACAACCCGGTGGTCATGCAGGGCATGGGCCTGGCCCCGCTGGTGGTGCTTGCCACCACGGGCCAGAACGCGCTGATGCTGGCTGTGGCTATGGCCCTGCTGCTGACGCCCTCCCGCCTGCTGGCCTGCCTTTTGAGCCGCCTTGTCCCCCTGCGGGACGAGGAGCCCTCGAAAAAAGAGCTGGAGGCAAAGCTGCTGGCGCGCGGCATCCTCTACTCGGGCAGCGCCGCTGTGGTCTATCTGGCGGTGTACCCCATCCTGAGCGGGCTGTTTGGGGTGGACCTGCTGGCGCTGGGCATCTACCTGCCCATGCTGGTGGTGGAGCCGCTGCTCATCTACCGCTTTGGCCGGGTGCAGGAGACGCTGCACAAGGCCTTCTCCAAGGGCCTGCGCATCACGGTGGGCTATGTCCTGCTGCTGCTCCTGGTGGGCTGCGTGCGGGAGTGGCTGGCCATGGGCACGGTGTTCGGCCTGCCCGTCAGCCGCCCGGTGCTGCCCGTGGCCAATCTGCCCGCCGGAGGGTTTCTGGTGCTGGGCGTGCTGTGCGCTGTGTGGCGGGCGGCGGCCCAGCAGCGCAAGCGTTACCTGAAGACCGAGGCCGACAACCTCGTCTCGGTCCATCGGCAGAAGGAGGTGAACCGCGAGCATGAGTGATGTGATGCATGCCGTAGGCATTTTCTTCAGCTATGCGGTGCTGGCCATTTTTGCCCAGAACGCCGTCTTCACCCGCGGCCTCGGCGTTTCCCGTCTGGTGCAGCTGGTGGGCGACGACCGCACCAACAGCTGGTGGTTTGCGCTGCTGCTGTGCGTGACGCAGGTGCTGGTGGCTCCGCTGGCTTACTATGCAGGCGGCGTTCTGGCCCCGCTGGCCAACCGCGCCCAACTGCGGCCGCTGGTCTATGTGGCCAGCCTGGCGGTGGTCTGCCTGTTTGAGCATCTGGTGCTGCGGCTCGTCAAAGGGCCCCGCAGCGGCCAGCTGCTGCGCATTCTGCCCCTGGCCGCCATCAACAGCGGCGTGCTGGGCACGGTGCTGGTGGAGCGCACCCAGAGCTTTACACTGGGCCAATCCATGGGCTTCGGCCTTGGCAGCGGCCTGGGATACCTGCTGGCCGTGCTGCTGGTGACGGAAGCCCGCCACCGCCTGCGCAGCCGGGCCATCCCCTCGGCATTCCGGGGCCTGCCCATCACCCTCATCTACATCGGGGTGCTGGCGCTGGCCATTTACGGTTTTACGGGACATTCTGTGATCCTCTGAATTTTGACAAGGGAGGAGAGGTACGATTATGGCACACTATAAAAAACGGCCCAAGGTCAAGCGGTATCGGCGCAGCTTTTACAGCCGCGAGATGAAGCTGAAAAAGGGCATCGGCATCGCGGTGCTGGTGCTGGTGATCCTGGGCGTGGGCTGGCTGGCGGCCCCCCATGTGCTGGACTGGGCCACCCACACCTGGTACACCGTGGTGCGCAACCGCGATCTGCCGGCCTCTTCTGTGGCAGAGTCTGCGGCCTCCAGTGCAGCCTCCAGCGAGGCGGCGGCGTCCTGCGCCGTCAGGGGCGTTCCATCGGAAAAGCTCACGCCGGAAACGAGAGTATAACGATAGGTCTTTCCGTCCTCCGAGGCCGTGAAGCTCTCACAGAGCAGCGGCTCGGCGCGGAAATGCGACGAAACAACGAACAGGCTCTCATACAGCAGCGAAAACGCCGCGCGGTTCACCGTTGCCGTGCAGGT
>RKCM01000236.1 GCA_014858325.1 Oscillospiraceae bacterium
ACCTGCTGGAGCGCAAACCGAAGGGAGGCCGCCCATGAGCCTGGAAGTTGAGATCGAAAAACGCTTTGCGGGCTTCACCCTCCGGGCGCAGTTCACGGCCCAAGACACCGCCACTGCCATTCTGGGGGCCTCCGGCTGCGGCAAAAGCATGACCCTGCGCTGCATTGCGGGCATCGTCAAGCCGGACAAAGGCCGCATCGTGCTGGACGGTGTGCCTCTCTTTGACAGTGAGAAAAAGATCGACCTGCCGCCCCAGAAGCGGGGCGTGGGCCTGCTGTTCCAGAACTACGCCCTCTTCCCCAATATGACGGTGGAGCAGAACATCCTCTGCGGCCTCCATGCCGAGCCCGACCGCGCCAAACGCCGGGCCGCCTGCGCCGAGATGATCCGCGCCCTGCGGCTGGAAGGGCTGGAAAAGCGCCTGCCCGCAGCCCTCTCGGGCGGGCAGCAGCAGCGGGTGGCGCTGGCCCGCATCCTTGCCGCCAAGCCAAAGATCCTGATGCTGGACGAGCCTTTCAGTGCCCTCGACAGCTACCTGCGGGAGCAGGTGGAGGGCGAGGTGGGGGCGCTCCTCGCTGCGTTTCAGGGCCCGGCCCTTCTTGTGACCCACAACCGGGACGAGGCCTATCGGCTCTGCAGGGAGATGATCGTCATGGACGGGGGCCGGGTGCTGCGGGCAGGGGAGACCAAGGCCGTCTTCGCTGACCCGCGCAGCTGCACCGCCGCCCGCCTGACAGGCTGCAAAAACATCCTGCCCTGCGTCAAAGCCGGGCCCCACAGCGTCCGCCTTGCGGACTGGGAGGCGGAGCTGCACCTTGCCGCCGAGGTGCCGGAGGCAGTGTGCGCCGTGGGCATCCGTGCCCATGACTTTGCCCCCTGCGCTGCCGGTGCGTCCAACGCCCTGCCCGTGCGGGTGGTCTCCTCCGGCGAGAATCCCTTTGACTGGAACCTCATCTGCACCGCCCCCGGCGGCGAAGGCCGCCTGTGGTGGAAGGTGTCCAAAGCAACGCTGGCTTCGCCCGAACCCGAAACACCGCAATACTTGACGGTTCGGCCCGAAAGCGTTATGCTGTTGGTATAACAAGAAAGAAGGTTGACTTTTTATGGCTTGTACAACGATCTTAGTCGGCAAAAATGCCTCTTACGATGGCTCCACCATGATCGCCCGCAACGACGATTCGGGTTCCGGCCATTTCATGCCCAAAAAGTTCGTGGTCGTCCACCCGGAGGACCACCCCGCAGTCTACCATTCTGTGATCTCCCATGTGGAAATTCCTCTGCCCGGCAACCCGCTGCGGATGACCGCCATGCCCAATGCCATTGAGGGCAAGGGCATCTGGGCGGCCGCCGGTGTCAACGCCGCCAACGTCGGCATGACCGCCACCGAGACCATCACCTCCAACCCCCGGGTGCTGGGGGCCGACCCGCTGGTGCCCGGCGGCATCGGCGAGGAAGACCTTGTGATGCTGGTGCTGCCCTACATCCGCTCTGCCCGGGAGGGCGTCCAGCGTCTGGGCCAGCTGCTGGAGACCTATGGTACTTATGAGATGAATGGCATCGCCTTCCAGGATGTGGACGAGATCTGGTGGCTGGAGACCATCGGCGGCCACCACTGGATGGCCCGCCGCGTCCCCGATGACGTTTACGTCGTTATGCCCAACCAGCTGGGCATCGACGCCTTCGATCTGGAGGATGCCTTTGGCGAACAGAAAGAATTCCTCTGCTCGGCCGATCTGCGGGAGTTCCTGGCCGAAAACCACCTCGACCTCTCCACCGACGGCGTGCTGAACCCCCGCGACGCATTCGGCAGCCACGACGACGCCGACCACGTCTACAACACGCCCCGCGCCTGGTATATGCTGCGCACCCTCAACCCCAACACCTTTGTCTGGGACGGCCCCGATGCTGACTACACCCCTCGCTCCGACGATCTGCCCTGGTGCATGAACCCCGAGAAAAAGCTCACCCCCGAGGATGTGAAATACGTCCTCTCCTCCCACTATCAGGGCACCCCCTACGACCCCTACGCCAGCTATGGCGATAAGAGCCAGCGCGGGATGTACCGCTCCATCGGCATCAACCGCAACGATTTTATGGCCCTCATCCAGATGCGGCCGGACGTCCCCGCCGAGCAATCCGCCATCGAGTGGGTGGCATACGCTTCCAACGCTTTCAACACCATGGTGCCCTTCTACGCCAATGTGGAAACCACCCCCGCTTACCTGTCCTGCACCACGGGCGAAGTTTCCACCGACAGCTTCTACTGGGTCAGCCGGATGATCGCCGCCATGACGGACGCTTCCTACGCCAGGAGCCTCATCCACGCCGAGCGGTACGAGCTGGCTGTGCTCTCCGCCAGCCGCGCCCTCGTCAAGGAGTACGACGCCAAGCTCTCCGCCGAGCCGGACGCAGCCCGGCGGGCCGCCCTCCGGGAGGAGGCCAACGAGGCCATTGCCAAAATGCTCAAGGCCAAAGCCTCCGATACGCTGGATAAGGTGCTGTTTGAGCTGAGCAGCGGCATGAAGAACGCCTTCGCCCGCTCCGACGCCTAAACGCGCAAAAGCAGTCATTCCTTCAAAAAACGTCAAAAGCAGTCCTCTCTGCAAGGCGGAAAAGCCGCAGGGAGGGCTGCTTTTTTGCCGTTTTGACCGTTGTATCCCAGAAATTGTGCGGACTGCCCAATTTTCAAGGATGTTTTTTGGCGGTAAACGTGATTGAAAATGATTGATTTTGACGGAACTCGTGCTATAATAAAGCTAGAAAACACCAAAACCAATCAAACACAGCTAAAATCATTCAAAACAGGAGGGGATGCAGATGCTGGCCGAAGAACGGGTCGCGCTGATCCTGAAATTCATTTCCGAAAACCGTACTGCCACCGTGCAGGAGCTGTGCGAAGCGCTGGACGCCAGCGAGTCTACCATCCGCCGGGACCTCAACGAGCTGGACCGGCAGGGCAAGGTGAACAAGGTGCACGGCGGGGCCACCCTGCCGGACAGCCAGTTTCTGGCCGATGAGCCCACCATGGCCGCCAAGGAGACCCTTGCCGTGGCCGAGAAGCAGGCCATCGCGCGTGCAGCTGCCGCCCTCATCCGCAAGGAGGACTTTGTTTTTCTGGATGCCGGTTCCACCACGCTGGCACTGGCCCGGGCCGTCAGCGGCCCCGCGCTGGAGGCAGCCTATGTCACCAACGGCGTGGCCCACGCCCGCCTGCTGGCTCAGAAGGGCTGCAAGGTCTGCCTGCCCGGCGGGCTGCTGCGGCCCCAGACGGAAGCCATCATCGGTGCGGCGGCCCTCCAAAGCTTGCAGCAGTACAACTTCACCAAAGCCTTTCTGGGAGCCAACGGCGTGGCGCTGGAGGCGGGCTTTACCACCCCGGACCCCGAGGAAGCCGCCGTCAAGGCTGCTGCCCTCCGCCGGGCGCGGGAAGCGTGGTTTCTAGTGGACGACTCCAAATTTGCCCGGGTCTACCCGGCGGTCATCGCCGAGCTGCACGCCGGGGCCATTCTGACAAACCGCTGCCCCAACCCCAAATACGGGCAGTACACGCTGGTAAAGGAGACGGAAAGATGATCTATACCGTAACATTCAACCCGGCCATTGATTATGTCGTCCGGCTGGACGCCCCGCTGGAAGTGGGCGAGGTGAACCGCGCCCGGGGCGAAGACTGCGTGCTGGGCGGCAAGGGCGTCAATGTGTCCGGCGTGCTGGCCGAGCTGGGCTGCAAGAGCGTCGCCCTCGGTTTTGTGGCCGGGGAGACCGGGGCCTGGCTGGAGCGCGGCCTTGCCAAACAGGGCATCGCCACCGATCTCATCCACCTGCCTGAGGGGATGACCCGCATCAATGTCAAGATCAAGGCGGGGCAGGAGACCGAGCTCAACGGCGCAGGCCCCAACATCCCGGAAAGCGCCATGCAGCAGCTGGAAGCAAAGCTGGACGCTTTGCAGGAGGGCGACATCCTCATTCTGGCGGGCAGCATCCCCGCAAGCCTGGCGCAGGATACCTACGAGCGCCTGCTGGCCCGTCTGCAGGGCAAGGGGGTGCGGGCCGTGGTGGATGCCACCCGGGACCTGCTGGTGAACGTGCTGAAGTACCGCCCCTTCCTCGTCAAGCCCAACAACCACGAGCTGGGCGAGATCGTGGGACGGAGGCTGACCACCGACGCCGAGATCGTGGCGGCGGCCGCGGTGCTCCAGAGCAAGGGGGCCCGCAACGTCCTCGTCAGCATGGCAGGGGACGGAGCCCTGCTGCTGGATGAGAAGGGCTGCACCCACCGCATCGGCTGCCCCAAGGGGCAGGTGGTCAACAGTGTGGGCGCAGGCGACAGCATGGTGGCCGGCTTTGTGGCGGGTTACCTGCAAAGCGGCGAT
>RKCM01000162.1 GCA_014858325.1 Oscillospiraceae bacterium
GGCCCGGGCGGCAGGTGCGGCTGTACTCGGCCCCGGGCCGGGCGGAGCTGGGCGGCAACCACACCGACCACCAGCACGGTTATGGTCTGGCAGCAGCCGTGACGCTGGACCTGGTAGCGGTGGTCTCGCCCAGCGACGACGGCTTTCTGCGGGTCAAGTCCCGGGGGTTCAACAAGCTGGACGTCATCGATCTGAGCGAGCCTGCGCCGCAGGCAGGGGAGAGCACCCATTCTGCCAGCCTCATCCGGGGCATCGCGGAGGGTTTCCGGGCCGCGGGAAAGCAGGTGGGCGGCTTCGATGCCTACACCGTCAGCGATGTGCTGCGGGGCAGCGGGCTTTCCAGCTCCGCTGCCTTTGAGATGGGGATGGCAGCGATCCTCAATGGCGAGTACGATTGCGGCCTGACTCCGCCGGAGCTGGCAAAGATCGGCCAGTATGCCGAGAATACCTACTTCGGTAAGCCCAGCGGTCTGCTGGACCAGCTGACCAGTGCCGTGGGCGGCGTCATCTTTGCGGATTTTGCGGACCCTGCCGCTCCCGTTATCGAAAAGCTCCACGCCGATGGGCTTCTCCCGGCAGGTATGGCACTCTGCGTCACCGACACTCGGGGCAGCCACAGCGAGATGACGGGGGAGTTCGCAGCCATCCGCAGAGAGATGGAGGCTGTAGCCGCCTGTCTGGGCAGGCAGGTCCTGGGGCAGGTGGCGGAGGCGGAGTTCTGGGCCGCACTGCCTCAGGTGCGCGCTTGCTGCGGCGACCGCGCCGCGCTGCGGGCCATCCACTACTTTGAGGAGAACGCCCGCACCCTTGCCCAGCGGGACGCCCTCCGTGCCGGGGATGGCAAAGCCTTTCTGCACTTTGTGAGGGAGAGCGGCCACTCGTCGTTCCAGCTCTGTCAAAACGTGTATGCGTCGTCTTCGCCCAGAGAGCAGGCCCTCAGCGCGGCGCTGGCTCTGAGCCAGACTTTGCTGGAGGCGGGCGGCGGCGCGTGGCGGATGCAGGGCGGAGGCTTTGCGGGCACCATTCAGGCTTTTGTGCCTCAGCCCCTCGTGGCGGGCTATCGGCAGGCCATGGAGGCGGTCTTCGGCGCGGGCAGCTGCTATGTTCTGCAGCTGCGCGAGCAGGGAGCGGTATGTGTTAACAAACTGGTGTAAACAAAGGGGAGAAAACCTGTTCTGCAAACGCGCAGAGGGTTTTCTCCCTTTTTGCTTTTCTTCTATATTCTTGTTAACATGGTTAACATAAAGGCAAAAACCTAGCAGCCATGCGGCTTTTGGCCGTTAACAAGGGCGTTAACAAGGCGTTAACAAACCCCGTTAACAAAGGCATTTTTGCGGGGATTTCTGCCCCGGCAGACGGCCGGCACAGAAAAAGCCGGGCCGTTGGAGAGGCTTGTTAACAGAGTTTGTTAACATCCTCAGTCCACCACGGGTACATCCAGCCCAAACTCCATGGGGCGGAAACGAGGGCAGACGCTCTCGGTGGTGCAGATGACCGAAGCCGCCAGACGGCTGCCGATCTCGCAGGCCTCGGGCAGGGTCTTGCCGTAGGTCAGGCCGATGGCGGTGCCGGCAAAAAACGCGTCGCCTGCGCCGGTGGTGTCGATGACGTCCACCTTCTTGGCGGGGACTACGCCGCATTCGCCGTTGGCCTGGGCATACACCGCGCCCTCGGCGCCCATGGTGACCACCATGCAGGGGATGTTGGCGCTGCGGATGTGGTCGGCCAGCACCCTGCACATCTCGGTCGGCTTCAGGTGGTCGAAATCGTTGGAGAAGAGCAGCCCGGCCTCCTGCTGGTTGCAGATAAAGCAATCGATCTGCTGCAGAAAATCCCGCCGCTCCATGGCGATGCTCATGTTGGACACCACGGCATAGACCTTTTTGCCGTACTTTTTGGCGTAGCGCAGCACCTGCTTCACGGTGTCCTTTTCCAGGTCGATCTCCAGCGCGATGGAGTCGCAGTCGGCAAAGATCTCGTCGCCCTTGTCCAGGAGCAGCTGGGTCAGGGGCGCGGTATCCGGCCGTTTGGAGATGGCGGCGGTCACATCGCCGTCGTTGTCAAAGATGGCCAGCCAGGTGCCCATGCCGTCCGGCACCCGCTGGATGTACTGGGTGTTCACCTTGTGGTTGGCCAGCTTGTTGATGACGTCCTGCCCAAGGCCGGTTTCGTCCACCAGCCCCACAAAGGTGGGCCGCAGCTCCACGTTGGCAATGTCCTCCGCCACGTTCCGGCTCACGCCGCCGTGCACCTGCTCCACCCGCCCGGCATTCCGCCCGCCGGGGATGTAGGTGGAGAGCGGATAGCCCTTGATGTCCACAAAAACTGCACCGAGTACAACGATTCCCATAACTTGAACGTTCCTTTCTGAACTCTGCGTTTTGCAGAAGAGATACTTTTATTATACAGGATTTTGCGGCAGGAATCTATCTTTTTTTGCACTTTTAGACGGATGCAGCGCGATTTCTCTTGCGAAATCCAACAAAAGTCCGGCAAAGAATCTTAGCACAGCGCCGAAAATGGCCCATATCACAAAAATTTAACGAAAAAAACGGAATTAGCGCTTGCAAAGGCGGAGAGGGATGTTGTATCCTTACAACAAGGAAAAAAGTTGCCCTGCCGGGAAAGGAAGGTTTTTGTGTCACAGACAACGAAACGGGCGCTGGAAGCGTCGCTGAAAAAGCTGCTGCTCCAGAAGCCCCTCAACAAGATCACCATCAACGATATCACCGAGGACTGCGGCGTCAACCGCATGACGTTTTATTACCATTTTAAGGATATCTACGACCTTGTGGACTGGATCCTCGTCGAAGACGCCCAGCAGGCCCTGGAGGGCCGCCAGAGCGTGGACGACTGGAATCAGGCGTTTCTGGATATCCTGCTGAAGATCCAGGCCAACAAGCTGCTGGTGCTGAACGTGTATCGCTCGGTCAGCCGGGAACAGGTGGAGCAGTACCTGTATAAAATGGTGGACCCGCTGCTCCATGAGTTTGCCGATAAGGAGAGCCGGGACATCTCCATTCAGGATGAGGACAAGCAGTTCGTCATCGATTTCTTCAAATATGCGCTGGTGGGCGTTGTGCTGGAGTGGATCCGCAAGGATATGAAAACTGACCCGGTCTTTCTGACCGAGCGGCTGGATACCATGCTCCACGGCGGCATCCGGCGGACGCTGCTCAAATTCCGGGCGGGCGGCAGCAGCCTGACCATCGGCGATTGATGCCGGACTTTGACGAAATTTTATCAACAACGGCGCCGTGATGGGTTTTCCATCACGGCGCTTCTTCTGCTTATGGCCCATTCCCCGGGAAAATGCTAGACTGAACTCAGAACAAAACGGGCAGCTTACCACGGCCCGGAAGCGATAAGATCAGGAGGAGTTCAAGTTATGAGCAACACAACGTTTGATTCGCTGACCCACAAAATGGAACGGGCCGCCGCAGGAAAACTGGTGGATATGGCCCTCTCTCATGTGCAGAAGGACCGCCAGAAGGCCATGGTGGAGATGGTGGACTTTGCAAAGAAGTTCTATGGCGACAGTTTCAGCGAGGAGACTTACGATCAGGCCCGGCTCATGCTGGGGGACCCGGACAGCAAGTGGTGCAAGCTCATCAACTGCGTGCTGGACCAGACCGACCCCCATGTGGCCCGTACCACAGCATTGAATCTGGGCTTTGAGGCATTCTTCCGGGGCACCAAGACCATCCGGGAGAACCGGGTGAAATACCAGTGCAACGTCCCTTGGCTGATCCTGTTCGACCCCACTTCGGCCTGCAACATGCACTGCGTGGGCTGCTGGGCCGGCGAGTACGGCCACAAAAACAACCTCAGCTTTGACGATATGGATAAGATCGTCACCCAGGGCAAGGAGCTGGGCGTCTACCTGTATATGCTCACGGGCGGCGAGCCGCTGGTGCGCAAGGCCGATGTCCTGAAGCTGGCCGAAAAGCATAACGATGTGCAGTTTGCCATCTACACCAACTCCACCCTCATCGACGAGCCCTTCTGCAAGGAGGTCGTCCGGCTGGGCAACATCGCCTTTATGCTGTCCATCGAGGGCACCCCTTCCACCAACGACGCCCGCCGCGGCGAGGGCCACTACGCCGCCGTCATGCACGCCATGGATCTGCTGAAGGAGTACGGCATCCTCTTCGGCACCTCCATCTGCTACACCAGCGCCAACCTGGAGGCCGTCACCAGCGACCACTTCATGCGGATGCTCTGCGAGAAGGGGGCTCACTTCGGCTTCTACTTCCACTATATGCCGGTGGGCAACGACGCCGCGCCGGAGCTGATGCCCACCCCCGCCCAGCGCAAGTACATGATCGACCGCATCCGCTATCTGCGCTCCGAGAAGAGTGATATCCCG
>RKCM01000077.1 GCA_014858325.1 Oscillospiraceae bacterium
GAAAGATGGGGATTCGAACCCCAGAACGCTTTTGACACGTTACACGATTTCCAGTCGTGCGCCTTAGACCAACTCAGCCATCTTTCCACATCTTCAGTTCTCAGCGCGTTGGGCCGTGACCCTTGGCGCTCCACTATAATACCTGAAAGAAGGGGTTTTGTCAAGGATTTTTTCAAAGTTTTTTGTATTTTTTCAAAAGAGACGCAGCATCGTAGTACGACTTTTGCGCCCCGGCGGAAAAACCCTTGACGGCTCTGCCAAGAAAGACTATGATGAGGGCAGAGAGAGTATCCCCCGGCCCCAATGGCCGGGGAAAAGCCAAAGGAGGACAAAATCTTATGACATATGCAGAGGTTTTGAAAAATGCCCGGGAGAACATTGGTCCGTACTGCAAGGCCTGCCCGGTGTGCAACGGTGTGGCCTGCAAAAACCAGATCCCCGGCCCCGGGGCCAAGGGTGTGGGCGATACGGCCATTCGCAATTATAATAAGTGGGCGGAGATCCGGGTGAATATGGACACCCTGTGCGAGAATGTGACGCCGGATACCAGCATTGAGCTGTTTGGCCAGACGTTCCAGTACCCCTTCTTCGCGGGGCCGGTGGGCGCAGTGAATCTCCACTATTCCGATGCTTACACCGATATGACCTACAACGATGTGCTGGTTGGGGCCTGCGCCGAGTACGGCATCGCCGCCTTTACGGGCGACGGCACCAACCCCGACGTGATGACCATGGCCACCAAGGCCATTGATGAGGCCGGCGGCTGCGGTGTGCCCACCATCAAGCCCTGGAATCTGGATACCATTCAGGCCAAGATGGCACAGGCACAGGACAGCGGCTGCTTTGCCATGGCCATGGACGTGGACGCTGCGGGCCTGCCTTTCCTGAAGAACATGACCCCTCCCGCCGGAAGCAAGAGCGTGGAGGAGCTCAAGCAGATCGTGAAGATGGCGGGCGTGCCCTTCATCGTCAAGGGTGTGATGACCGTGAAGGGGGCGCTGAAGGCCAAGGAGGCCGGAGCAGCCGCCATCGTCGTTTCCAACCATGGCGGTCGTGTACTGGACCAGTGCCCCGCCACCGCCGAGGTGCTGCCGGAGATCGTGGACGCATTGAAGGGCAGCGGCATGAAGATCCTGGTGGACGGCGGCATCCGCTCCGGCGTGGATGTTTTCAAGGCGCTGGCGCTGGGTGCAGATGCGGTGCTTATCTGCCGCCCGTTTGTCACCGCAGTCTACGGCGGCGGCGAAGAGGGCGTGAAATGCTACATTGAAAAGATCGCAGGGGAGCTGGCCGACACCATGCAGATGTGCGGTGCCCGCAGCCTGAAGGAGATCACCCGGGAAATGGTGCGCTTCTAAAAGCGGCCTTCCCATAAAAATAAGGAGCTGCCCGCAGGCGGCTCCTTATTTTTTATGCTTCCTCCAGGGGAAGGCGCAAAGGGATCATTTCAGCGTGCCGTCCAGCACCTGAGCGTAGTACCAGGGCTTGGGGGCGCGGAAGGTCTTGCCGCTGAGGAAGGCGAAATCCGGCTGGGTGAAGCGGGGCAGGGTGAGCTCGTAGGCGCAGAGGGCCTGATACTTCAGTTTCAGCTCTCGGTTGGCGGCGTTGTTGCCGTATTTGCTGTCGCCCAGGATGGGGCAGCCGATGCTGGCCATGTGGGCGCGGATCTGGTGGGTGCGGCCGGTGATGAGCCGCACCTTGAGCAGGGCCAGACGGCCCGAGACGGCGATGGTCTCATACTGGGTCTCCACCTCTTTGGCACCGGGCTGCTTGTCCTCCACGATCTTCACGATGCCGCGGTCGGCGTCCTTGAGCAGGTAGCCGCCCAGAGTGGCGTCCGGCGGGGTGGGGCGGCCAAAGGTGACGCAGAGGTAGGTCTTCTGCACGTCGCGGTTCTTGATGGCGGAGAGGAACAGCTCCTCGGCCTCGGGGGTCTTGGCAAGGATGACAAGGCCGCTGGTGCCGGTATCCAGCCGGTGGCACAAAGCGGGAGTGTAGAGGTCGTTTTCCTTATACTCGCCCTGCTGGTTCAGGTAGAGGAGAGCGCGGTTGAGCAGGGTGTCGTCCTCAGGGCCGTCCACGGCAAGGCCGGCGGGCTTGTTGACGATGAGGATCTGGGGGCAGTCGTACACCACCTGCGCGGGGCCCCGGGCGTTTTTCCACGCCGGGCCCTCCACCCGCTTGTCGGCGTCCAGTACGTCGTCCAGAATAAAGAGCTTGATCTCGTCGCCCGCCATCACGCGGGTGGCCAGCGGCTGCTTTTTGCCGTTGAGCTTGATCTTGTTTTCGCGCAGGGCCTTGTTCAGGCGGCCGGGGTTCAGCGCCGGGAACTGCTGCATCAGATAGTTGTCCAGCCGGGTGGGGGCCAGACATTTGACTTTTAAGATTTTCACGGAAATTTTCCTCTCTATCTTGAAATAGAATGTGTCTTTGAATCGTTTTTATTGTAGCGGAACAAAAACCGCGCGTCAAGCGCAGAGAAAAGGAAATGTTGACTTTTCCGCGCGGGTGACGTATGATACCGAGACAGGTGCGGAAAACACCGCCCCGACAACAACAGAAGAAGGCATAGAATATGAAACGGAACAAAAAGGTGCTGGCCGTTACGGCCATTCTGGCAGTGTGCATTCTGGCAGGCTGCGGCAGCAGCAACAGCACCGCAGGCAGCGCGGCAAGCGCACCGGCTTCCGGCGTGGAAAGCAGTGCGGCTTCGTCCGAAGCAGCCGGTGAGACGGGCGATGTGCTGCCCATCGACGCCGGGGATCTGGACGAGATCAAGACGGGTTCCTACAAGTTTGCAGCCAGCATCACCAAGGTGGCCGACGGCCAGGCGACCCTGAGCGTATACGGCTACGACAGCTACCTGCCCGAGGACATTGACGCCTTGCAGGAGGGCAGCGTGCTCCACACCCACGACCAGGGCGACACCACCGTGACCAAGCTGACTGTGACCAGCATCGACCGGGATGCCGACAACGGCTATGTGACCATCAACGGCGGCATCGAAGCGGGCGGCGTGGAGCTGACGCTGGACCACGATGTGTACCGCACCGTGACCTTTGACGATTACCCCGTCTACTATGAGATGGGCGAGGTGACCCTGCCTCTGGCCGGGGGCGTGACCCTGAGCGACAGCTCGGCCGACCCGCAGGCTTCCGCCGTGGAGACGGACGGTGCCGATGCCGTGGCCGAGGCCGTCAACGCCGAGCCGGACGGCTGGACGCCCAACAACACCCTGGTCTTTACCGAGGATGGCACCATCAGCAGCATCGTCCGCATCTGGGTGCCGTAACCTTATTTCAGGGAAAGCGCGGTTTTTGTGGAAAACCCGTTGACAAACGCTTCCGGGATGCTATAATTTAAGTGTACGCAAGGGGCACTGTGCCTTTTTGCTGGATGTGAATTATGACAGATGGCAATGATGGGGTCAGAAATGCGACACCCGCCGCCCAGAGAGAGCGTCCGCAGGCTGCAAGGCGCTCCGGCAGGATGCACTTCACGCCACCCCGGAGCTTCCGGCGAATCCAAGCCGGACGCAGCGCAGCGTTACCGCGCCGAAAGCGGCAGGGGAGGGTTCTCTCCTGCAATTTGGGTGGTACCACGGAGCCGTTACACAGCCTCGTCCCTTTTTGGGATGGGGCTGTTTTGTTTTTGCTCCGCCCCTCTGCCATAACAGCATAAAAAACGGCGCCTGGGCGCCAAAGACAATTGAGGAGAGATAACCTATGCAATGGACCGGTTTGAACGAACTGCGTGAAAAGTACCTGAGCTTCTTTGAGAGCAAGGGCCATCTGCGTCTGGACAGCTTCCCGCTCGTCCCGAAAAACGACCCCAGCCTGCTGCTGATCAACAGCGGCATGGCCCCCATGAAAAAGTGGTTTCTGGCTCAGGAAGAGCCGCCCCGTCACCGCGTGACCACCTGCCAGAAGTGCATCCGCACCCCGGATATTGAGCGCGTTGGCATCACTGCCCGCCACGGCACCTTCTTTGAAATGCTGGGCAACTTCTCCTTCCAGGATTACTTCAAGGAAGAGGTCATTCCCTGGGCATGGGAGTTCCTGACTTCTGACGAGTGGATGGCCATTCCGAAGGACCGCCTGCACATCTCTGTGTACGAAGAGGACGACGAGGCTTACGATATCTGGACCAAGAAGGTGGGCATCGCCCCCGACCACATGGTGCGTCTGGGCAAGGAAGACAACTTCTGGGAGCATGGCTCCGGCCCGTGCGGCCCCTGCTCCGAGATCTACTTTGACCGCGGCCCCGAGTACGGCTGCGGCAAGCCGACCTGCGGCGTGGGCTGCGACTGCGACCGCTATATGGAGATTTGGAATCTGGTGTTCAGCCAGTTCGACGCCGAC
>RKCM01000217.1 GCA_014858325.1 Oscillospiraceae bacterium
TTAACACGAATTTCCGACATCTTATTCCCTCCCTTGGACCGTGAGGCAGGAATTTCGTTGTTACATGGTAACTAACAGTAGACAGTATAGCGCATTTTCCCTTGTTCGTCAACCTTTTTTGGAAAGTTTTTTTGCAAATTTTTTCTTTGCAGGTTTTACCCCTTCACAGCCAGGTTGACCAGGCGGCCCTTGACGTAGATCTCCTTCACCAGGGTCTTGCCGGCCAGCGCCTCGGCCACGGCCGGGTCGGCCTTGGCAGCGGCAATGGCGTCCTCCGCGGTGATATCGGCGGGCACCTTCAAGCGGGCTTTCACCTTGCCGTTAACCTGCACCGCGATCTCCACGGTAGTCTCCACGCACTTGGCTTCCTCATAGGCGGGCCAGGGGTAGTAGGCCAGCTGCTGGTCGTGGCTGTGGCCCAGCTTCTCCCACAGCTCCTCGGTCATGTGGGGAGCAAAGGGGTTCAGCAGCTGGACGACGGTCTCAAACTCGGCCTTGGTCGCGCCGCCGTTGTCGTACAGGGCGTTCACCAGCGTCATCAGCTGGGCAATGGCGGTGTTCATCTTCAGGCTCTCAATGTCAGCGCCCACCTTCTTGATGGTCTGGTGCATCAGGGTCTCCACGGCGGGGCGGTAGCCCTCGCCCTCCACCAGCTTGTCACTCAGGGCCCACACGCGGTCCAGGAAGCGGTTGCAGCCGGCAATGGCAGAGGTCTGCCAGGGGGCAGCCTGCTCAAAATCGCCCATGAACATCTCATACAGGCGCATGGTGTCGGCACCGTACTGGTCCACCACCTCGTCGGGGTTGATGACGTTGCCCAGGCTCTTGGACATCTTGACGATGGGGTGGCGGGACATCTCGCCGTACTTCTCCTCCAGGGCCTTCTCGGCGGCCTTCTGGCTGCCGTACTGGTCCAGCAGCTGCTTCTGCTCCTCAGCGGGCAGGTTGACAAAGCTGTGGGGGTTCAGGCCCAGGATCATGCCGTGGGCGGTGCGCTTCTGGTAGGGCTCGGCCGTGGGCACCACACCAATGTCGTACAGGAACTTATGCCAGAACCGGCTGTACAGCAGGTGCAGGGTGGTGTGCTCCATGCCGCCGTTGTACCAATCCACCGGGGACCAGTACTCCAGCGCCTCCTTGGAGGCCAGAGCGTCCTTGCAGTGGGGGTCCATATACCGCAGGAAATACCAGGAAGAACCGGCCCACTGGGGCATGGTGTCGGTCTCGCGGGTAGCGGGGCCGCCGCAGCAGGGGCAGGTGGTCTTCACCCAGTCCTTGTGGCGGGCCAGCGGAGATTCGCCGTCGGGGCCCGGCTCAAAATCAGTGATGTCGGGCAGGGTCAGTGGCAGGCTGCTCTCGGGCAGGGGCTGCCAGCCGCACTTCTCGCAGTAGACCATGGGGATGGGCTCGCCCCAGTAGCGCTGGCGGCTGAACACCCAGTCGCGCAGCTTGTAGTTCACCTTATCGCGGCCCTTGCCGTTGGCTTCCAGCCACTCGATCATCTTGGCCTTGGCGTCGGTGACGGACAGGCCGTTGAGGAAGCCGGAGTTGACCAGCGTGCCGGTGGCCACATCGGTAAAGGCGGCCTCGTCCAGATTGGACTCGGTGTTGCCCTTAACGACCTCGATGATGGGCAGGCCGAACTTCTTGGCAAACTCCCAGTCGCGGGTATCGTGGGCAGGCACAGCCATGATGGCGCCGGTGCCGTAGGTGGACAGAACGTAATCGGAGATGAAGATGGGGATCTCCTTCTCGTTGACGGGGTTGATGCCCCGGACGCCTTCCAGCATCACGCCGGTCTTTTCCTTGTTCAGCTCGCTGCGCTCAAAGTCGCTCTTGCGGGCAGCCTCGGCCTGATAAGCCTTCACGGCCTCGGCATTCTGGATCAGGCCCTTGTCCAGCCACTCCTTGACGATGGCGTGCTCCGGGGAGACGACCATGTAGGTGGCGCCAAACAGGGTATCGCAGCGGGTGGTGTAGACGGTGAGGGTATCCCCGGCGGTGGTGCCGAAGTTGACCTCTGCGCCGTGGCTGCGGCCGATCCAGTTCTTCTGCTGGGTGGACACCCTCTCAATGTAATCCAGGCCGTCCAGCCCGTCGATGAGCTTGTCGGCGTAGGCGGTGATCTTCAGCATCCACTGGCTCTTCACCTTGTGGACCACCTCGCTGCCGCAGCGCTCGCACACGCCGTTGACCACTTCCTCGTTGGCCAGCACGCACTTGCAGCCGGTGCACCAGTTGACGCTCATTTCCTTTTTGTAAGCCAGACCGTGCTTGTACAGCTGCAGGAAGATCCACTGGGTCCACTTGTAGTACTCGGGATCGGTGGTGTTGATCTCGCGGTCCCAGTCGAAGGAGAAGCCCAGGCTCTTCAGCTGCTGGCGGAAGCGGTCCACGTTCTTTTTGGTGACGATGGCCGGGTGAATGTGGTTCTTCATGGCGAAGTTCTCGGTGGGCAGGCCGAAGGCATCCCAGCCCATGGGGTAGAGCACGTTGTAGCCGTTCTTGCGGCGCTTGCGGCTCACCACGTCCAGCGCGGTGTAGCTGCGGGGATGGCCGACGTGCAGGCCCGCACCCGAAGGATACGGGAACTCCACCAGAGCGTAGAACTTGGGTTTGGAGTGGTCGATCTCAACGTGGAAGGTCTTTTCGTCCTCCCACACCTTCTGCCACTTGGCCTCCACGGCCTTGTAATCATACTTCATGTTTGTAATCAGCTCCAGACTTTTTAACCTTAACCAAAATACCAGTTTATTTTAGGCGGCCTCGCCCTCTCAGGCGCTTCGCGCCAGCTCCCCCAGAGGGGGAGCCAAGCCTTGCCTCTCCCTTTGGGAGAGGTGTCTGCGCAGCAGACGGAGAGGGCGGACTCGTTTGCCTGTTACAGAGCGCTATCCGGCGTCAGATACTCGGAGATATCCACCGGCTCGCCGTCGGCCCACAGGTGCTCCAAGTCGTAGTAGGTGCGGGTATTGGGCACAAAAACGTGGACGATGACGTTGGAGTAATCCAGCAGCACCCAGTTCTTGGAGTCGAAGCCCTCGGTACTGTGGGGCTCCAGCCCCTTCTGGGAGAGCTCAAACTCCACCTCGTCGGCCAGAGACGCCACCTGGGTGGTGGAGGTGCCGGAGGCGATGACGAAATAATCGGTGAGGACGGTCAGGCTCTCCACCTTGAGCACCCGCACGTCCTGTGCTTTCTTTTTATCGAGGATCTTGGCGATCTCGATGGCAAGGGTCTTGCTGTCGTTCAGGTTTTCCATACAATTCTCCTTTGGTTTCTCACTGGCCTGCGGGCTGGCCGTCGGTGGTGGTGGCACCCGCCAGATCGGTATTGCCGCTGATAATGGCGTCGTCCGACTCTTTATCCAGCTGGCCCACGAACTGGACGTTGGCGTTGGTGGAAGCCGTGCCGTGGGGCCAGTTGTCGGTGACGAGGTTGAGCTCGGAGGCGTCCACCGGGCCGGTATAGTTGCGGAAATAGGTGTTCAGCAGCTCGGCGATGGAGCCCTTATCGGGCACCACGCAGGAGTAGCCGTCAAAGCTGTCGGTCTTGCCCACATTGGGCACGCCCATGAACACGGGCGTCTGGGCCAGCATGATGTTGCCGCTGTCGATGCGGGTGAAGGACACCAGCATCTTGGCGATGGTGGCAAGGTCCATATCCGTGTGGATATAGTTGTTGAAGATCAGGGGCAGCTGGGCAATCACATCGGTCACGCCCATGCTGCGCACCCGCTTGAACAGGCCCGCGTAGAAATAGCGCTGCATGTTCAGGCGGTCGATGTCGGAGTTGGAGTAGCCCTGGCCGTGGCGGCAGCGGACGAAGAACTCCGCCGAGGCGCCGTCCAGGTTGCGGTAGCCCTGCTTGAGGGCGCTGCCCGCAAAGGACATATCGTGGGGGATATACACCTCGATGCCGCCGAAGTTGTCCACCATCTCCACCAGCGCCTGCATATCGATGGTGACGTAGTAGTCCACCGGCAGCTTGTACTGGTCGTAGATGACCTCCGCCAGCGCGGCGATGCTGCCGCCGTTGGAGAGGGCCACCGAGTTGATCTGGTAGTTGTTGGCGGCGTAGCTCTTGCCGTTGGAAAGGTTCACCTTCCGGCCGCTCGTCGATACCAGGCTGTTGCGGGGGATCTGCAGCATCCGCAGCGCACCGCCCTTGATGTCGAACTGGCAGTAGAGGATCATGTCCGTCATGCCGTCGTTGGAGGTGGGGTCTTGGGAGTAGTTGCGGCCCTCCTCAAAGTCGATGCCGCAGACGAGGATGTTGACCACATCGCCCTTGTACTCCTCGAGGGTCTGGATCTCCTCGGTGATGGAGGGGGCGTCCTCCTCCGGACGGA
>RKCM01000140.1 GCA_014858325.1 Oscillospiraceae bacterium
TGACTTTGATGCCCCACTTATCGGTGGCTTCGTCCAGGATGGCCGTGATCTTGCTGTTGATGGTATCGCGGCTGGTGAGGGTGTGGTCCAGCTCCATCTCGCCGATGATGTTGCGCAGCGTGGTGGCGGAAAGGCTCTCGATGGCCGCAATGGGCTGGTTGACGCCGTAGGTGTAGAGCTTGGCGTCCATCACCTGAAAGAAGACCACGGTGTCGATCTGCATGGTGACGTTATCCCGGGTGATGACGGGCTGGGGCGGAAAATCCGCCACCTGCTCCTTCAGGCTGACCTTTTTGGCCACCCGCTCTAAGAAGGGGATCTTAATGTGCAGGCCCGAGGCCCAGGTCTCGGAGTAGCTGCCCAGCCGCTCCACGACGTAGACCATCGACTGCGGCACGATGACGATGTTGGTGATGACCACCAGCAAAAGGACGATGATGAGGGCAAGGATGACAAAGAATAAGACCATGGTTCGCTCCTTTCTCAGCAGGACGTTTCGATGCGGATGGGCTCAACGATGAGCAGGGTGCTGTGGATCTCGGTGATGCGGCAGGCATCTCCCGGGGCAAGGCGGTCGCCGGGGGTGGCGCAGCGGGCGTTCCAATCCACGCCGTCCAGCCGGACGCGGCCGGTCTCCTCGGCGGAGACGGGGGTGAGCACCGTGGCCTCCCGGCCCAGGTTGCGGTCGCCGTTGGTGGCCGTGGGGGCCTTGTGGAGGCGCTTTGTCAGGGGCTTTAACGCCAGCAGGCAGAGCGCCGACACGGCCACGAACACCAGCGCCTGCACCCGGAAGCTGGCCGTGAACAGGCAGCTGAGCAGGGCAGCGGCGCTGCCCACGGCAAACCACACCGAGACGAGGTTGAGGGTCATGGCTTCCAGCACCGTGAACCCGACGGCGCACAGCAGCCAGAAGATGGGGTCGATGGAACCAGACAGAAACATGAAAACTCCCTCCTTTGCAGGGCTCCTGCCTTTATTATAAAGCAGAATCCAGCAAAAGTATAGGGACGAGATTAAATATAATCGTAATAGCTATGGTCCGGGTTGTGGCCCACTTCTTCCACCACGATGGTAAAGCCCATGGGGTTTACCTCGGTGTGCTTGCCGGAAGCCAGCGGCTCCACAAGAAGGTGCTCGGTGCGGTTGACGATGATCTCCGCCGTCTCGGCCTTGCCGATGCGCTGGTAGTGCAGCACGCCCCCCTCGGCCCGCAGCACCCGGAGTGCCCCGGTGCGGAAAGCCTCGCAGCTGTGGCGCAGCTGGGCAAGGCTGGCAAGGACGGGGCGCAGTCGCTCCTCGTGGCTGTCCCAGCAGTAGAAGCCCCGGTTGAAGGGGTCGCGGTAGCCCTGCATCCCGATCTCGTCGCCGTAGTACAGGCAGGGCACGCCGGGCAGGGTGTAGATGATGGCGTAGGCCATCTTCAGCCGCAGCATCCCTTCCTCGTAGGCGTCGCCTGTCACGCTGCGGCCGCTCTGCCACTCCCGGCCCCGGCCGTTGGCGGGCTCGTCGGCAATGACGGTCAGGGCCCGCTCGGTGTCGTGGGTGGAAAGGAAGTTCAGGGCCGTGTCCATGGCGGGGGCAGGGTAGTGCTCGCAGAGGGTCAAAATCTCGGTGGACACCTGCTCGGCGGGCTTGCCTTTGACGAAATCCAGCACGCTGTTTTTGAAGGGGTAGTTCATCACGCTGTCCAGCCCCTTGCCCAGCAGGTAGGTGCGGCGGCGGCCAAAGCCGTATTTGGTGGTGGCGTCCTCCCACACTTCACCCAGCAAAAACTTCTCCGGGCCCACTCGCTTGACGGCGGCGCGCACTTTTTCAATGAAGGAGTCCGGCAGCTCGTCGGCCACGTCCAGCCGGAAGCCGGCCGCGCCCCGGCGCAGCCAGGTGTCGATGACGCCGCCCTCCCCGGTGATGAAGTCGATGTAGGAGGGGGTCTCCTCGTTCACCTCCGGCAGGGTCTCAAAGCCCCACCAGCTGCGGTAGCCACCGGTGTACTTGGGGTCAAAATCGTACCAGCTGCGGTAGGGGGAGTGGGGGTCGCGGTAGGCACCGCCCTCGCCGTAGCGTCCCTCCCGGTTGAAATATCGGCTGTCGGAGCCGGTGTGGCTGAACACGCCGTCCAGCACGATGCCGATGCCGTATTTCTTGGCCTCGGCACAGAGGTTCTCAAAATCCTCGTTGGTGCCCAGCAGCGGGTCCACGTTGAGGTAATCGGCGGTGTTGTAGCGGTGGTTGGAGTGGGCCTCAAAGATGGGGTTGAGGTAGAGGTAGTCGATGCCCATTTCCCGCAGGTAGGGGAGCTTGAGCTGGATGCCCTTGAGGTCGCCGCCGAAATAGTCTTCGTTCAGGTGGCCGCCCACCTCGTTGGGCTGCCAGAAGGGTTCGGCGTGCTTGTCGGCCTGATACAGCCGATCCGGGAAAGGCATGGGCTTGTTTTCCACCCCTTCGCAGAAGCGGTCCGGGAAAATTTGGTAGAACACCTTGCCCTTGATGACCTCCGGCGTCTGGAAATCCCGCTCGTACACCGTCAGCTGCCAGCGCTCGCCCTCCTGCCAGCTGACCACGCCGCAGTTGTCCGGCCCGCGTACGATGCGGCGGAAATCGGTGTAGAGGTCGAAATAATAGAAGTATAAGCCCACATCCCCCAGTGTGACGTCCACGGAAAAATGGTTCTGGTGGGGGGTCTGGCCGTCGAATTTCATGCGGTAGTGGACGGGCACGTCGTGCTCGCCCTCCTTTTGCAGCACCAGATGGGGGTCTACATAGCCCAGCTCCTCCGGGATGCGGAGGCTGAGGTGGACGGTATCCCCGGCCCGCACCGCACCAAAGGGCTGCTTGAAGTAGGGGTCAAAGCTGTTGAACAGACAAGACAAAACGGATTCCTTTCTCTCAAAAAAAGCCCCGGAGCCGTTTTACAGTCCGGGGCGTTGGGGTGTTCAGAGGTGTTTTACTTCACAGCGGAAGCGTGCCAGATATCGCGGGCGTAATCCAGCACGGCGCGGTCGGCGCTGAAGATGCCGCTGTTGGCGATGTTCTTCAGGCTCATCTGTGCCCAGTGCTCGCGGTCGGCATACAGCTTCTGCAGGTCGGCCTGAGCCCGGCGGTAGTCCTTGAAGTCGGCCATGACCATGTAGGGGTCGCTGGAGCGCAGGTTCTCGGTCACCTCGTGGAAGTTCTCGCCGTTCCAGCCGCGCTCCAGGAAGTTCAGGGCGCTGTTGGCCACGTCGTCGCCCATGATGAAGGCGTTGGGGTGGTAGCCCACCCGCTTGAGGTTGTTCACCTCAGGCGTCAGCATACCGAAGATCAGCTCGTTCTCCTTGCCGGCGGCGTCGGCGATCTCCACGTTGGCACCGTCCAGCGTGCCCAGGGTGATGGCGCCGTTGAGCATGAACTTCATGTTGCCGGTGCCGGAAGCCTCGGTGCCGGCCAGAGAGATCTGCTCGGAGACTTCGGCGGCGGGCATCAGGTGCTCGCTGAGGGAGACGCAGTACTCCTCCAGATAGACCACGCGCAGCTTATCGCGGACGGCGGGGTCGTTGTTGATGAGGTCGCCCAGCTTGCAGATCATGCGGATCATCTGCTTGGCCATGTAGTAGCCGGGGGCAGCCTTGGCGCCGAAGATATAGGTCTTGGGGATGAAGTCGGCGTTGGGGTTCTCCTTCAGGTACAGGTACTGGGCGGCGATGTTCAGGGCGTTCAGGTGCTGGCGCTTGTACTCGTGCATCCGCTTGACCTGGCAGTCGAAGATGGAGTTGGGGTCGATGACCTGGCCGGTGCTCTTAGCCAGATAGTTGGCAAAGTTCTTCTTGTTGTCCAGCTTGATGGCGTTCAGCTTGGTCAGGACGGTCTTGTCCGCAGCAAACTGGTTCAGCTTGGTCAGGTCGGCAGCGTCGTGCTTGTAGCCGTCGCCGATGGTCTCGTCCAGCAGCTTGCACAGGCCGGGGTTGGAGGCCAGCAGCCAGCGGCGGTAGGCGATGCCGTTGGTCACGTTCTTGAAGGACTGGGGCTTATACAGGTAATAATCGTGGAAGACGCTCTCCTTGATGATCTCGCTGTGCAGCTTGGAGACGCCGTTGATGCTGTTGGAAGTGTAGGCGCAGATGTTGGCCATGCGGACCTGATTGTCGCCGATGAGGGCCATATAGTTGATCTTGCCCTCGTCGCCGGGGAAAGCGGCCTCCAGCTTTTCGCGGGCGCGGCGGTTCATCTCCACCACGATCTGGTAGATGCGGGGCAGGGTCATCTTGAAGATGTCCACGTTCCACTTCTCCAGTGC
>RKCM01000050.1 GCA_014858325.1 Oscillospiraceae bacterium
GGGCCCTGAGCGGCTGCCGGGCCGAGTCGGCCTCCTCCGCAGAGGACGACCCCACCGAGCTGATCCTGCGCTACGCCGAGAACCAGCCCGACGATTACCCCACCAGCAAGGCGGCGCGGGCTTTTGCCGAGAGGGTGGCCCAGCGGACCGGTGGCCGGGTGAAGGTGGTCGTTTACAGCGGGGGCGAGCTGGGCGCGGAGCAGAGCGTCATTGAGCAGATGCAGTTTGGCGGCATCGATTTTGCCCGCGTCTCTCTCAGCCAGCTGGCGGGGCTGCAGCCCAGCCTGAACGTGCTGCAGCTGCCCTACCTCTACACCGATGCGGCCCAGATGTGGCGGGTGCTGGACGGTGCCATCGGGGACGAGTTCCTCCTGCCGCTGGAAAACATCGACCTCGTGGGCCTGTCGTGGTTCGACGCGGGGGTCCGCAGCTTTTACACCCGGGAGAAGGTGGTCTGCCTGGAAGAATTGCAGGGCAAGGCCATCCGAGTGCAGGAGTCCGATACGATGAGCGAGATGGTGGCCGATATGGGCATCCAGCCGGTGCAGGTGGTGTACAGTCAGGTATATGCGGCTCTGCACAACGGCAAGATCGACGGGGCCGAGAACAACTGGCCCAGCTACGAGGCCATGGGCCACTACGAAGTCGCCCCTTATTTTTTGGAGGATGAGCACACCCGGGTGCCGGAGATCCAGATCGCCAGCAAGGCCGCCATGGAGCAGCTGGCGGCGCTGGACGTCTCCTTCCCCGGCATCATCCGCTCCTGCGCCCGGGACAGCGCCAACGTGGAGCGCCGCCTCTGGGCCGAGCGGGAAGCCAGGGCCGAGAAAAATATGCGGGCCTGGGGCGTGGAAGTGACCCCCCTCTCCGAGCAGGAAAAACAGAAGTTCCGTGCCGCGGTGCAGCCGCTGTACGAAAAATTTGCACAGTGGGCGGAGCTGATCGAACGCATTCAGGAAGCATGAGAAAAAAGTCCGGCGTTGCCGGACTTTTTTCTCTTGTATCCATGCGATTGGCCACTGTGCACAATCAAAATACAGAAACTTGTGCACGTTTACCAGAAGAAATCTTCATATTCTTTTGAAAAACAGGACATTTTTCAGAACCCCTTGTTCTGCTTAAAAAAATTTGCTAAAGTGTGAACAGTGAATGAACGGTGCGCGAGCCCTGCGGGGCGCGCTGCCGGAATGAAGGAAAAGACACATTTAGGAGGAAAACAATTATGAAGAAGATCTCTCGTCGCAGCTTCCTGGCTGCCGCCGGTGTTTCCGCTGCTGCTCTGGCTCTGACCGCTTGCGGCGGCTCCAAGAGCACTTCCACCGCCGCTTCTACCGCTGCTTCCACCGCACCTGCCGGTGACGCAACGGCTGCTGCTTCCGATCCCAAGGTGACTCTGGTCTACGCCGAGGTCAACCCCCTGGATACCATCGTGGGCCAGACCGCTACCCACTTCAAGGAGAAGGTCGAAGAGCTGACCGGCGGCTCTGTCGTCATCGACGTGCAGGCTTCCGGCGTGCTGGGCTCCGAGAACGACGTTCTGGACGCCATCCTAGGCGGCTCCACCTCCATCGATATGAGCCGTATCTCTGCTTTCGCACTGACCAGCTACGGCTGCAACAAGTCGAAGCTGCTGTCCATCCCCTTCACCTTCGAGAACCGCGCACACTTCTGGAACTTCGCCAACAGCGAGCTGGCTCCTGAGTTCCTGAACGAGCCCCAGGAGCTGGGCCTGCCCGTTCGCGGCATCTTCTACGGCGAGGAGGGCTTCCGCCACTTCTTCACTGTCAAGCCGGTGGCTGGCATTGAGGATTTCAAGGGCCTGAAGCTGCGCGTGTCCAACGACCCCGTCATGAACGGTATGGTCGAGAGCCTGGGCGCAAACCCCACCGTCGTTTCCTTCGGTGAGCTGTACAGCGCACTGCAGACCGGCGTTGTGGATGGCGCTGAGCAGCCCATCGCAAACTACAAGTCCAATGCCTTCCCCGAGGTCGCCAACAACCTGATCCTGGACGGCCACACCCTGGGCGCTATCCAGGCTGTCATCACCGACAACGCTTGGGCAAAGCTGACCGAGAACCAGCAGGCTGCCATCATGGAGGCCGGTGCTGACACCCAGAAGTTCAACGCCGAGCTGTCTGAAACTGCTGAGAACAAGGTCCTGGATGAGCTGAAGTCCTCCGGCTGCAACGTCGTGGATGTTCCCGATAAGGCTCCCTGGCAGGAAGCTTGCCAGAAGGTCATCAGCGACAACACCTCCGATCAGGCTGAGCTGTACCAGAAGCTGCTGGACATGAAGGCATAAGCAAAAGCGCCTTTTCTGCTCAAGAATAAGATGGCCCGGCGGGGACTACGGGGCATTGGCCCGCTGCCCCGCCGGGCCCTTTTTATAGTAAAGGAGGAAACTCTATGCCGAAAATCTTTACCACATTGGATAAGATCAAACCGGCGTACGACATTACCTACAAGGTGGTGCTGTTTATCTGCAAGCTGCTGCTGATCGCGGATATCCTCATCACCACCATGTCGGTCATTGGGCGCTACGTCCCCTTTATCCCGGATCCCGCATGGACGGAAGAAGTGGTGCTGACCTGCATGAGCTACATGGCCGTGCTGAGCGCCGCTCTGGCCATCCGCCGCGGTGCCCACATCCGCATGACGGCCTTTGACGTCTATCTGCCCAAGAAGGTCGTCAAGGCGCTGGACATCCTGGCTGACATTGCCGTGATGGTGCTGGGCGTCATCATGTTGGTGGTGGGCTGGAACTACGCCACCACCCTGGGCGGACGCGGTTTCTACGTCTCCATGCCCTGGCTGAGCCGCTTCTGGATGTACTTCCCTGTGCCTCTGGCCGGCGTTGCCATGATCGTGTTCGAGTTTGAGTCCATCTACAACCACATCAAGAGCCTGTTTGTAAAGGAGGAGAATTGATATGACAGTTCAGACACTGGCGATCCTTGTCCTTCTTATCAGCTTCTTTGTGATGATCTTCCTGCGGTTCCCCATCGCCTACGCCGTTGGTCTTTCCAGCGTGCTCTGCATGGTGGTGCAGGGTCAGGCCCTCACCGACGTCTGCCGTCTGATGGTCAAGGGTATCTCCTCCTTCAGCCTGATGGCCGTGCCCTTCTTCATCACCATGGGCGTGCTCATGGGCTCCGGCGGCATCTCGGAAAAGCTGATCGCGCTGGCAGATGCCTGCGTCGGCTGGATGCGCGGCGGCATGGCCATGGTCAACATCGTGGCTTCCTACTTCTTCGGCGGCATCTCCGGCTCGGCTTCTGCCGATACCGCGTCCATCGGCTCCATCATGATCCCCATGATGGTGGATCAGGGCTACGACGCCGACTTCTCCACTGCAGTTACCATCACCTCCTCCTGCGAGGGCCTGCTGGTGCCCCCCAGCCATAACATGGTCATCTACGCCACCACCGCTGGCGGTATCTCCGTGGGCAGCCTGTTCCTGGCCGGCTACCTGCCCGGCGCTCTGCTGGCCATCGTCCTGATGATCGGCTCCTACATCATCTCCGTCAAGGAGAACTACCCCAAGGGCTCGCCCTTCAGCATCAAGGGCTTCATCAAGCAGCTGGGCACCTCCATCTGGGCGCTGGCTGCCGTTGTCATCGTCGTCTTCGGCGTCGTGGGCGGCGTCTTCACCGCCACCGAGTCCGCAGCTATCGCTGTCATCTACTCGCTGGTCGTCTCCGTCTTCGTCTATAAGGGCCTGGATTGGAAGGGCGTCTGGCACGCTCTGGACGAGTGTGTCAACACCCTGTCCATCGTCCTGATCCTGATCGCAACGTCCGCAGTGTTCGGCAACTGCCTGACCATGCTGCACGTGCCCGATCTGGCCGCCAACGCCATCACCAGCGTGACGGATAATCCCTACCTCATCGCTCTGCTCATCGACCTCATCATCCTGATCCTGGGCTGCATCATGGATATGGCTCCCATCATCCTGATCGCCACCCCCATCCTGCTGCCCATCGCACAGTCCATTGGCATCGACCCCATCCAGTTTGGCATCATCGTGGTGCTGAACTGCGGCATCGGCCTGCTGACTCCTCCCGTCGGCGCGGTCCTGTTCATCGGCTCTGCCGTGGCAAAGCGCCCCATGGAGAAAGTCGTCAAGGCGACCCTGCCGTTCTACCTGTGCATGTTCATCGCCCTGCTGCTGCTGACCTATGTGCCCGATATCAGCCTGGCCATCCCCAAGCTGCTGGGCGGCTACGTCAGCCCCATTGCCAACCCCCTGGGCCCGGTGTTCATCC
>RKCM01000114.1 GCA_014858325.1 Oscillospiraceae bacterium
GCCTCTTGAACCCCATTCAAGCGCGCTACCAAAACTGCGCTACACCCGGATATCGACCGCCGCTTCCCTACCGAAGCGTGGCGACATGAGATATTATACGCGGCGAGCACCCTTTTGTCAACACTTTTTTGCAATTTTTTGGCCGAAACGCAGGAAAAGTGTGATTTTTAACGCCCTGACGGAAAAGTTTTTGCAAAAAATCGGGGTGATGACAGAGCGGTTCATCCACACGGGACTGAAAAAGGGGATAGGATGGCATTTCCCGGGCCATACTGAACGGGAGATTCCACAAAAGGGGAGGGGAAGCCCATGCGCCGTCGCCGGGTGCTGGCGCTGTACGCCGCATTTCTCTGCGCCTTCGCGGTGCTGATGTGCCGTCTGTTCTGGCTCTGCTCTAACCGCGTTTACGCGGCCCGGGCGGCGGCGCAAAGCACCGTCCGGCTGGCACTCCCGGCGCGGCGGGGCAACTTCTACGATTGCAAAGGCCGCCTGCTCACAGGTATGGGCTGCTGCTGGCTGGCTCTCTGCCTGCCGGGGCAGGGAAGCTACACCCGCCTTTACACGTTGGCCGAAACGGCCGGGCAGATGCAGCTGTATCAAAAGCGGAATGCGGCGCGGCCCTTTCTGCTGGACGTAGGGCAGGATGTTTCTGTGCTGGGGGTGCGGAGTTATGCTGTGCCCCGGCGGTATGGCGACGCCCCGCTGGCAGCGGCACTGCTGGGGTATCTGGACCGGGAAGGCCATGGTGTGGCCGGGCTGGAGGCTGCTTTCGATGCGCAGCTTTCGGGCAGCGGGGCACACGATGCGCTGGTCTGTACCGTTACCGCGCAGGGGACCCTGCAGGCAGGCACAGAGCCGGTTCTTTCCCCCGCCGACAGCGGAGCGGTGGGCGTTCAGCTGACCCTCTCGCGGCCCATCCAGCGGGCGGTAGAGGCCGCGGCCTCCCAGACGATGGAAACGGGCTGTGTGGTCGTGCTCGATACGGCTGCCGCTAAGGTGCGGGCCTGCGTCAGCCTGCCGGGATTCGACCCGGAAGACGTTGCTGCCAGCCTGGACGCACCGAACAGCCCGCTGCTGAACCGCGCTTTTTCGGCCTATGCGGTGGGCTCGGTCTTCAAGCCGGTGCTGGCAGCCGCCGCGCTGGAAGCCGGGCTGGCGGGCTTTGTTTACGATTGCCCGGGCTATTGCATGGTGGATGGACAGGTGTTCCGCTGTGCCGGGGGTGTGCCCCACGGGCAGGTGGATCTGGCAGGGGCGCTGCAAAAAAGCTGCAACGGCTACTTCATCCGGCTGGGCCAGCAGCTGGGCCCCCGGCAGGTGCGGGAGATGGCGGCGCGGCTGGGCTTCGGGAAAGCTCTCTCCCTGACGGATTCCCTTTGCACCGCTGCCGGGCAGCTGCCGGAGGAAAGCACCCTTGCATCCAGCGGGGCCTATGCCAACTTCTGCTTTGGGCAGGGCGAGCTGCTGGCAACGCCATTGCAAATCGCCGGGATGATGAATGCTCTTGCCTGCGGCGGTGTTTTCCGGGAGCCGCTGCTGCTGGAAGCCACGCTCGATGAGAGCTCGGGCGAACTGCTCCAGACGCTTTCCCATCGCTGGCCCAGACGGGTGGTTTCGCAAACGGCTGCGCAGACCCTGCAAGCGCTGTTGGTGAGCGTGGTGGAGGAGGGCACAGGCCGCGATGCCGCGCCGGAAGAGGGGACGGCGGGTGGCAAGACGGGCACGGCTCAGACCGGCCAGTTTGCAGGCGGGGAGGAACGCAAAAATTTCTGGTTTGCGGGCTTTTGGCCCGGCGAGAGGCCCCGCTATACTATTATAGTGTTGCAGGACGGCCAGACTGCGCCTGCCCATTCCAGCGCGGCGGTTTTTGCCGCCGTCTGCGCCGCGCTGAAGACGGCGGGAGACTAAACGCTTTTTTGCTTGCTTTTTGGCAGGGAGTATGATATTATAACATTGTATTTGTGTGTTTCTTTGAAATTACCCGATAAAGGAGCGTTTATCCATGTCTGCAATCGAAATCGTCGGCGGCGTGATCCTACTGGTCGTCTCGGCTGTTATCATCGCCCTTACCCTGATGCAGCACACGCACGGTCAGGGCCTGTCCGGTGCCATCAATGGCAGCGCCTATGGTGCCAACAACACCCGTCTGACCCCTGCCGACCAGATGCTGGCAAAAGTGACCCGCATCGCCGGCATCGTCTTCTTCGTGGTGGCCATCCTGGCCTGTGTGTTCGCCAGCCGGCTGGCCTGAGCACTGCGCTGCAGCCCCGTATGACGACGGGGCTGCTTTTCTGTCTTGAGGGAAGAGCGTCTGCCCGCTGGAGGCGGCCGCTGTGGAAGTGTTAAGGAGTATTAAAATCTATGGCATTGCGTGAAAAACTGGAGCATATGATCCAAAATCAGCCTTGCACCGTCAAGGATATGAAAGCAAAGTTCGGCGGCGACCGGGGCGCGGACCGCAAGGTGATGGAGGCGCTGGACCAGCTGATCCACGACGCCGTCATCTGCCAGCGGCAGGGCGTGTTCTTCACCGTTCGCTCCGGCCGGGCCGAGAAGGCTCTGCTGTGCAAGGTGGTCAAGCTGGGCAAAAACTTCGCCTTCGTCATGCTGGACGACGGCACCAGCGATATCTTCATCCCCGGCCGCTTCACCCGCGGGGCCATGCCCGGCGACGAGGTGCTGGTGGAGAAATTTGCTCATCCCCGCGTAGAGGGCAGCGATGAGGGCGAGATCCTCGCCGTCCTCACCGAGCACAACGAGATGGTGGGTACCGTCCGCCGCATCGAGGGCCGCCTGAAGTTCGTCCCGGACGACTGCCCGGCCATCTCCATGCAGCTCATGCGCGACTGCGAGGGCGGCGCGAAGGACGGCGATAAGGTCGCCGTTGAGATCCTGCTGCGCGGCAATCGTCAGGAAGACCACCGCGTGGGCGTGGCCATGCGCTTTGGCAGCTCCGATGAAGCCAAGCGCTGCGCCAAGGCTCTGCTCTACGCCAAGGATATCCACACCCGTTTCCCGGACAAAGTGCGGGATGAGGCCAAAAAGTTTGAGGACATGAGCATCTCTGAGGCCGACTGCAAGGGCCGCATGGACCTGCGCGCTCTGCCCATCTTCACCATCGACAGCGCCGAGACCAAGGACATCGACGACGCCATCAGCCTGACCCGGACCTCCGAAGGCGGGTTTGAGCTGGGCGTTCACATCGCCGATGTCTCCCACTACGTCACCCCCGGCACGGAGCTGGACAACGAAGCCTTCAACCGCGCCACCAGCGTTTACTACGCCGACCAGGTGGTGCCCATGCTGCCCAAGAGCCTGTCCAACGGCATCTGCTCGCTGAACGAGAAAGAGCTGCGTCTGGCTTTCTCCTGCCTGATGCGGCTGGACAAGGATGGCAACCTGACCGATTACAAGTTCGTCAAATCCGTCATCTGCAGCCGGGTCAAGGGTGTTTACTCCGAGATCAACGCCCTGCTGGCCGGCACCGCTGATGCCGACATTCAGGCCAAGTACGCCGAGGTGGCAGATCAGCTGCCCGCCATGAAGGAACTCTACGGCCACCGTGCCCGCCTGCGCAAGGAGCGCGGCTGCATGGACATTGAGAGCGGTGAGGTCAAGCTCATCCTCGACGAGAACGGCCACTGCATCGACGTCAAGAAGCGCACCTCCGGCGAGAGCGAATCCATGATCGAGGAGTTCATGCTGCTGGCCAACCAGTGCGCGGCCCACTTTGCCCGCGTCAAGCAGATCCCCTTCGTCTACCGCGTCCACGAGGAGCCCAACGCCGAAAAGCTGGAGCGTCTCCACACTCTGCTGCAGGCCTGCGGCATCAACGACCACTTTGCCAAGGAAGTGCCCGTCCCCAAGGAGCTGAGCGCCATTCTGGAAGGCGTCCGCGGCACCCCCTACGAGCAGATCATCAACACGGGGATGCTGCGCTGCATGTCCAAGGCTCTTTATGAGGAAAAGCCCAAGGGCCACTACGGTCTGGTGCTGAAGGATTACGCCCACTTCACCAGCCCCATCCGCCGCTACCCCGATCTGGCCATCCACCGCATCCTGACCGATCTGCTCCAGGGCACCGATAAGGAAACCATGATCCTCCGCTACACCGATTTCGCCCAGCAGGCCTCCAAGCAGTCCAGCGAGCGCGAGGTCGTTGCCATGCAGATCGAGCGCAAGGCCGAGGATTACTACAAGGCCGAGTATGCCCGCCGCCATCTGGGCGAGTGCTATGAAGGCACTATCTCCGG
>RKCM01000196.1 GCA_014858325.1 Oscillospiraceae bacterium
ACAAGAGCATCAGCGGCGACACCGCCAAGCTCTACCGCATGATCTGGAGCCGCTTTATGGCCAGCCAGATGGCAGACTGCCAGCAGGACACCGTGTCCGCCACCATCTACGCCGGGGACTACCGCTTCAAGGCCAGCGGCTACACCGTCACCTTCGACGGTTTTACCGCCCTGTACGAGGAAGCCTCCGACGAGAAGGAAAAGAAGGAGACCAGCCTCCCCCCGCTGGAGCAGGGCCAGGTGCTGAAGCTCCGGGAGCTGAAGAGCGAGCAGAAGTTCACCCAGCCGCCTGCCCGCTACACCGAAGCCACCCTCATCAAGGCGCTGGAAGAAAACGGCATTGGCCGCCCCTCCACCTACGCGCCCATCATCACCACCATCATCGACCGGGGCTATGTGGAGCGGGAGCAGAAAAAGCTGAAGCCCACCCTGCTGGGCCGGGCCGTGGACGGGCTGATGCTGGAGCAGTTCCCCCACATCGTGGACGTGGATTTCTCCGCCCAGATGGAGAAGAACCTCGATAAGATCGAGAGCGGCAAGGCCGACTGGCACAAGACCGTGGACGATTTCTATCAGGGCTTTGCGGCCAGCCTGGAGCAGGCCGAAAAGAACATGGAGGGCAAAAAGGTCAAGGTGCCGGACGAGCCCTCCAGCGAGGTGTGCGACCTGTGCGGCCGCCCCATGGTCATCAAGGTGGGCAAGTACGGTAAGTTCCTGGCCTGCTCCGGCTTCCCGGAGTGCCGGGGCACCAAGCGGCTGGTGAAGGACACCGGCGGCATCTGCCCCAAGTGCGGCAAGGGCCGGATGCTGGAGCGCAAGAGCGCCAAGGGCCGCATCTACTATGGCTGCGAGCGCTACCCCGACTGCGATTTTATGACCTGGGATATGCCCGTGGCCACCAAGTGCGAAAAATGCGGCTCCACCCTCTTCCGCAAGGGCTCCAAGCTCTACTGCCTGAAAGAGGGCTGCGGCTTTGAGATGCCGGTGCCGAAGGAGAAATAAATGGACTACAAAGTAACTGTACTGGGCGCTGGCCTTGCGGGCTGCGAGGCGGCGCTCTGGCTGGCCGGGAAGGGCGTGCAGGTGGAGCTTTACGAGCAGAAGCCCGTCCACTTTTCCCCGGCCCACAAAAGCGAGGGCTTTGCCGAGCTCATCTGCTCCAACAGCCTCAAGGCCGAGCGGCTGGATTCCGCTTCCGGCCTGCTGAAGGAGGAGATGCGCCGGATGGGCAGCCAGCTGCTGGAAGCCGCCGAGGCGGCCCGGGTGGCTGCGGGCGGGGCACTGGCCGTGGACCGGGACGCTTTCAGCGCCGAGGTCACCCGCCGGGTGGAGGCCGAGCCCAACATCACCGTCCACCGGGAGCGGGTGGACCGCATCGACGAGAGCAGCCCCATCCTCGTGGCCACCGGCCCTCTGACCGACGGGGCGCTGGCCGACGAGATCGGCCGGCTGACGGGCGACGAGCGGCTCCACTTCTACGATGCCGTGGCCCCCATCGTCACCGCCGAGAGCCTGGACTACGAGAAGGTTTTTGCGGCTTCCCGGTACGACCGGGGCGAGGCGGATTACCTCAACTGCCCCTTCAACAAGGCGGAGTACGAGGCCTTCCACGCAGCGCTGGCTTCGGCCGAGCGGGCCCCTCTTCATGAATTTGATCAGGGCGCAGAGCTGTCCGCTCAGCCGGACCCGGACGCCCACGGCAAAAAGGCCGACACCGTCACGGTCTACGAGGGCTGTATGCCCATCGAGATCATGGCGGCGCGGGGGGCCGACACCATGCGCTTTGGCCCGCTGCGCCCCGTGGGCCTCATCGACCCCCGCACCGGCCACCGCCCCTGGGCCAATGTCCAGCTGCGGGCCGAGAACAAGGACCGCACCCTGTACAACATCGTGGGGTTCCAGACCAACCTTAAGTGGGGGGAGCAGAAGCGGGTGTTCTCGATGATCCCCGGTCTGGAGAAGGCGGAGTTCGTGCGGTACGGCGTCATGCACCGCAACACCTTCCTGGATGCGCCCCGGGTGCTGGACGGCGGGCTGTTTTTGAAGGACCACCCCAACGTGTTCTTTGCCGGGCAGATCACCGGCTTTGAGGGCTATATGGAAAGCGCGGCCAGCGGCCTGCTGGCGGCCCGCAGTCTCTATGCGCGGCTGGAAGGCAAAGCCCTGCCCACGCCGCCTGCCGACACCATGTGCGGCGCGCTGATCCAGTATCTGACCACCGAGAACAAGCACTTCCAGCCCATGGGCGCGAATATGGGCATCCTGCCCCCGCTGCCTGCGGAGGCCCGCCCCCGCGACAAGCGCCTGCGGTACATGGCTGTGGCCCAGCGGGCCGTGGCCAGCTTCCAGAACTGGCTGGATGAGAACCAGCTGTAAAATATAAGAGCCATGTTTGGCCGGGCGCAGCCCGGGCAAACAGATTTCCCCAAAACAGAAGGGAGAGCAAAACTATGAAGATCATTGTGGATATGATGGGCGGCGACAACGCCCCGCTGGCCGTGCTGGAAGGCGCAGCCGCTGCGGTAAAGGAGTACGGCGTGGAGGTCATCGGCGTGGGCGATGAGGCGCTGGTGAAAAAGACCGCCGCCGAGCACAACATCCCGCTGGACGGCATCACCCTGCACAATTGCACCGAGACCATCGAGATGTGCGATGAGCCTGCCAAGGCCATCCGCACCAAAAAGGATTCCTCCATCGTGGTGGGCCTGACCATGCTGAAAAACGGCGAGGGCGACGCTTTCGTTTCCGCCGGCAGCACCGGCGCACTGCATGTGGGCGCCAGCCTCATCGTGCGCACCCTGCGGGGCATCAAGCGGCCTGCACTGGCCACCATGGTGCCCGCCAAAAAGCAGGCCTACCTGCTGCTGGACTGCGGCGCCAACGTGGAGTGCCGCCCCGAGATGCTGGCAGCCTTTGCCGTGATGGGCAGCTGCTATGTGAACAAGGTGGAAGGCCGCAAGGCCCCCGCCGTGGCGCTGGCCAACAACGGCGCGGAGGAGAGTAAGGGCACCCCCATGCTGAGGGAGGCCCACCAGCTGCTCAAGACCACCCCGGGCATCCGCTTCGTGGGCAACATCGAGCCCCGCGACGTGCCGAACGGCGAGGTGGACGTGGTGGTGTGCGACGGCTTCACGGGCAACGTGATCCTCAAGCTGACCGAGGGCGTGGCCAAGATGCTGCTGGGGATGCTGAAACAGATGTTCCTCGCAAACCTCGGCGGCAAGCTGGCCTACCTGCTGCTCAAGGGCGGCGTGGCCGACCTCAAGCACCAGATGGACAGCGAGGAGTACGGCGGCGCACCCTTCCTGGGGGCAAAGCAGCCCGTCATCAAGGCCCACGGCTCCTCCAAGGCCAAGGGCATCAAAAACGCCATCCGGCAGGCCAAGATCTGCGTGGAGAACGATCTGTGCGGCACCATGCAGAGTGCTTTGGATGAATTGAACGGAGGCAATGCAGAATGAGTCATCCACTCGAAACCATCATCGGCTACCAATTCAAGCATCCCGAGCTGCTGGAAACGGCGCTCACCCACACCAGCTACGCCAACGAGAGCCGCACCCCGGTCAAGCACAACGAGCGGCTGGAGTTTCTGGGCGACAGCGTGCTGCAGATCGTCTCGGCCGATTACCTTTTCCATGCCTACGCCGACCGGCCGGAGGGCGACTTGACCCGCATCCGCTCCAGTCTGGTCAGCGAGGGGGCGCTGTTCCAGTTTGCGCAGGAGATCCATCTGGGCGAGTACCTGCGGCTGGGCAGGGGCGAGGAGCGCTGCGGCGGCCGCACCCGGCCCAGCGTCGTCTCCGACGCCTTTGAGGCCGTCATCGCGGCCCTGTATCTGGACGGCGGCATGGAGGTGGCCAAAAGCTTCATCCTGCCCTTCATCACCGAGGGCAAGCACGCCGAGGCCGACTACAAGACCCGCCTGCAGGAGATCGTGCAGCAGAACCCCGAGGAGCGGCTGAGCTATGTGGTGGAGCAGGAGTCCGGCCCCGACCACGACAAGCACTTTGTGGTGGCCGTCCGCTTCAACTCCGACAAAGTGGCCCGGGGCGAGGGCCGCAGCAAGAAGGCCGCCGAGCAGCATGCCGCCAAAGAGGCCCTGAAGCTGCTGGGCGTGATCAAGGAAAAGTAAATGGTATTCAAAGAACTGGAGATCCAGGGTTTCAAGAGCTTTCCCGATAAGGTGAAGATCCGCTTCGACGAGGGCGTCACC
>RKCM01000184.1 GCA_014858325.1 Oscillospiraceae bacterium
GGCTTATCCCGGCCCCTCTCTGATCATCGGCTACGCTCCCTGCGAGCTGCACGGTGTCAAGGGCGGCATGACCAACTGCCAGAACGAGATGAAGAAGGCTGTTGAGGCTGGTTACTGGAACCTGTTCACCTTCAACCCCGCCAACAAGGCTCAGGGCAAGAACCCCTTCACCCTGACCTCCAAGGCTGTGGACAACGAGAAGTATCAGGCTCTGCTGGCCAACGAGACCCGTTACAGCCGTCTGACTCGTGCCTTCCCCGATCGTGCAAAGACCCTGTTCGAGCGCAACCAGCAGGTTGCAAACGACCGTTACGAGCATCTGACTCGCCTGGTCGATCTGTACAAGTAATTTTCCGGCCCGAATGGCTGCGGATGTGTTTGCAGCGGCCCCTCAGTCCGTAAGGCGGCGGCTCCGCACTGGCGGTTACTGCGCAATGCAGCAGTGCGAAACTGTGAAAACATCGGCACAAAAGGCTGAAAAA
Organism: Oscillospiraceae bacterium; assembly: GCA_014858325.1. Taxonomy (GTDB): domain Bacteria; phylum Bacillota; class Clostridia; order Oscillospirales; family Ruminococcaceae; genus Faecalibacterium. Next base: position 483 of record RKCM01000184.1, read on the forward strand.
CAGCGTACAGACCCGAACGCTTTGCCGTATCGCAACGTTCCGATTTCATAAGCTTGTCCCGCGCCTGCTCGCGAACAGCTGCGGGATGGGAGTTTGAAATACCAAAGCGCCCGCGAGGGTCCTTGAAAGCACACCCCGCGTGTGTCAGAAGCATAAGGTCTGCTTTGCGGATACCTTGCTTCGCCTGCTGCATAAGACCTGCTTTGCAGGGATCTTGCCGCAGTAAAAACGAATCCGTTTTTAGCGCCCCGCTCACCGGCAACGGTGAACGGGGCGTATTTTTGTGCTGTAAGGGAGGAAAACCATAGGTCTTGTTTTTTACACTTTCTTCATAGGTTTTTCATGAAATCCAATGTGAAACCTGCTATACTGCTGTCATAAGGAACCGGGGCCGCAACCGATTCCTTGTACATGATTCCTCCTCACCAAGGCAATATCCAAAACAAAACGCCCTTTCCAGTGTACCGCAAGCGCTGGGAAGGGCGTTTTGCTGTGTGAGGAACATTCCTCCGCCGGATTCCCGCTGTAAAACAGCTGTTTTAGGGTTGACCGTGGTTTTTGGGAGAGATATAATAAAACTGCAGTTAAAATTCTTAGCACAATGGGAGGTGAACGCAGGACAATGGACCCGGATCATAGTCGAGGAGGAGCAAACAATGGAAAACGAAAAAAAGCGGTCCGAGAGCGAAACGGCGCTCCCGGTCCAGGAGCTGCCTGCGGACATCCCAGCCGAGGTGCGGCAGAAGCTGGCAGAAGACCTGAACGATGAGGCCACGGAAGACCTGAAGCAGGACATCCGGGAGGCCGAAAAAGAAGAGGCCAACGACGAGGAAGTCAAGGCCGACCCCGAAATGCTGACCAAGAGCCGCCTGCTGAAGCTGCTGGTGAAAAAACAGTATGTCAAGCTGCGCGAAGTGACCGAGGAAGAGCAGCCCGCCGACCTGGCCGAGCTGCTGGAGGAGCTGGACGAAAACAACCGTCTGGTGGTGTTCCGCCTGCTGAAAAAAGAGGTGGCCACCGAGGCTTTTGCCTATATGTCGGACGAGGCCCGGGACGACCTGGTGAATGCGTTCTCGGACGTGGAGCTGGTGAGCGCCATTGAGGAGATGAGCCTGGACGACGCGGCCGACCTGCTGGAGGATATGCCGGCGGGCGTGGTGAAGCGGGTGCTGGAGAAATCCTCCAAGCAGACCCGTGAGAGCCTGAACAAGCTGCTGAACTACCCCGAGAGCTCGGCCGGCAGCCTGATGACCCCCGAATACATCCGGCTGCGCAAGGATATGACCGTGAGCGACGCGTTTGCGGCCATCCGCACCCAGGGCGAAAACGCGGAGACCGTGTACACCTGCTATGTGGTGGAGCGTAACCGCCTGCTGGGCGTTGTGTCCGCCCGCAGCCTGCTGCTTTCGGAGCCGAAGACCCCCATTGCGGACATCATGGACGACAACGTGGTGACGGTGAAGGTCACGGATGATCAGGAGTTTGTGGCCCGTGAGATGCAGCGCTACGACTTTACGGCCATGCCCGTTGTGGACAACGAGGGGATGTTCGTCGGCATCATCACCATCGACGACGCCATCGACGTTTTGACCGACGAGTCCACCGAGGATATGCAGAAGATGGCGGCGATTTTGCCTGCCGACGAGGCTACCACGTACTTTGGCACCAGCGTCTGGACCCACGCCAAGCAGCGCATCCCCTGGCTGCTGATCCTGATGCTGTCGGCCACCTTTACCGGCATGGTCACCACCCACTACGAGGAAGCCTTCGTCAGCCTGCCCCTGCTGGTCTCCTTTATGCCCATGCTGATGGATACCGCCGGCAACTGCGGCAACCAGATCAGCACCCTGATGGTGCGCGGCCTGGCTCTGGGCGAGGTGGAACCCGGTGATTTCCTGAAGGTCTTGGCCAAGGAGCTGCGGGTCTCTGCCATCGTGGGCGCGGTGCTGGGCATCGTGAACGGTTTGCGCATCTACCTCATGTACACTTACCTGTATGCGGGGCAGTACAACAACGTGATGGGCTACGCCATCGTGGTCAGCGTATCGCTGTTCTTCAGTGTGGTGCTGGCAAAGCTGGTGGGCGGCATGCTGCCGCTGGCCGCCAAGAAGCTGGGCGCCGACCCGGCCATTATGGCAACGCCGTTCATCACCACCATTGTGGACGCCTGCAGCTTGATCCTGTACTTCCAGATCGCGCAGCTGGTGTTTCGGAATATGATGTAAAAATAACCCTCTCAGTCGCACTTCGTGCGCCGGAGAGGGTTTTGTTTTCCCCATCTTTTCAACAGGGCATTTTTTGCGGGCTCCGGGTGTGGAAAACTTCCGCCCTTCTCATTCCAGAATGGAGAGGACAAAACGGGGCGGCGCGAAGAATAGAAAAAAATAAATTTTAGGGTTCGACTTTCTTTTGGAAAAAAGGAAAACTGCCCGCTTTTCTCCCCAAAACTTCCCACAAAGCGGCGGGACGGCTACAGAACGTATAAAATCCGCCGCAAAGGACTGTGGAAAACTCGGTGGAAAAAGTGGAAAACCCGGTGGGAAACCGGCCTGCTTTTTCACAAATCGGGTGGAAAACCCGGTGGAAAAAGTGAAAAGATGATTCCAGACGGGATATTCTGCCCGCCCGGGGCGGACAAAGCGCCGAAAAAGGGCCTGCGGTTGTTCACAGGGATTTTCTTGAATGGGCGGGCCAAACATGATACAATGGAATGCAGAAAAGGCCCCGGCAGCGGGCCGCAAAATTTTAACGTACGGAGGCGCTTGCCTATGAATTGGATCGCAAAGCTGGAGCGGAAATACGGCCGTTTCTGCATCCCCAACCTCATCTCCATCCTCATTGGGGGGCAGATCCTGGTGTATGCCATTGAGCTGTTCGTCAACCAGTATATCTCCCTCTACCTTGATCTCGACCGCAGCGCCCTGCTCATGGGGCAGATCTGGCGGGTGATCACCTTTGTTTTCGTGCCCTTCTCGGGCGGCGGGCCGCTGAGCGTGATTTTGGGCATCTATTTTACCTGGTTCATCGGCACGGCGCTGGAAAAGGAGTGGGGGGATTTCCGCTTCAACCTCTACCTCCTGCTGGGGATGCTGGGGGCGGTGCTGGCCTGCCTGTGCACCGGCTGGGCCGATACCTACTGCCTCTCCCTTTCCCTGCTGCTGGCCTTTGCCATGCTGTACCCCGAGGTGCAGGTGCTGCTGTTTTTTGTGATCCCCATCAAGGTGAAATACTTCGGTCTGTTTGCCGGGGCGCTGTGGGCGTTCAGTTTTCTGATGGCAACGCCGCTGGGCAAGGTGAACTACCTGCTGGGGATGCTGGGCTTTGTGGTCTTCTTTGGGCCGCAGGCAGGCCGCAGCGTCCGGGCTTGGGTGCGCCGGGAACAGTGGAAGCGGAAGAATAAAAGATAACCCTCTCAGGCGCTTCGCGCCAGCTCCCCCGAAGGGGGAGCCTTTGGCAAAGAGGGCCAGTTTTGCGATGACGCAGAAGAGGGATAGAGCATTATGATGATCGATCGATTGGAAGGCAACGCCGCGCTCAAGACCAGCATCCATTTGATGCTGGAAAGCCGCCGCCTGACCCACAGCATCCTGCTGGTGGGCGAGGAGGGCCTGGGGGCCGGGTTTGCGGCCCGCTGCGTGGCGGCGGATTACCTCTACCCGGCGGGCGGAGCACCGGCCGAGGCCCT
>RKCM01000133.1 GCA_014858325.1 Oscillospiraceae bacterium
GGCGGAAGAGAACCTGCACAGCGCATCTGCAGTGAGCCCGGACAGTGCAAACGGGCGAGAGCGGGGCAGAGTTTCGTGGGCCGCCGAGGGCCGGGCAAAAAGGCGTATAGGTAGAGATACACCGCAGTAGCTTGGGACGGAAGCCTCCGTTACAGGGCAGGGGAGTGTTGGCTCTCCGTGAGGGGCCCGAGCTCTTTCCAAAAGGGAAAGAAGGCAGGGCAAGCAAGGTGGCACCGCAGAATCGTAATTTCCGATCCTGTCCTTGTGGATAACACACAGGGACGGGGTCGTTTTGTTTTATCCCGTTCCGCAAGTGGAGCGGGTTTTTATTTTATTTATAATTTTTGCCGCCCGCTCCGAGGAAAGGAGTACCGCTATGAAAACCATGAACATGATTTCCCGCCGCAGCTTCCTGAAGGCCGCTTCCGCCGCCGCCGTCTTCTCCGCACTGGGCCTGACGGGCTGCGGTGCCGCATCCGGCAGCACCGCTTCTTCCGCCGCTGCTTCTTCCACGGCTGCCGCCAGCACCGGCGCTGCCTCCGCTGCGGGCCAGACCTTCAAGGTGGGCATCGTCAACTACGTGGATCACGCTTCCCTGAACCAGATCGTGGAGTCGGTGGAGAGCCGTCTGGACGAGCTGGGCAAGGAGAAGGGTGTCACCTTTGATTACGGCGATTACTACGCCAACGCTCAGGCCGACCAGACCAACCTGAACCAGATCGGTGCCGACCTCGTGGCCGACGGCGTGGACGTCATCGTGGCCGTTGCCACCCCCACCGCCGCCACCATGCTGGCCGCCGTGGAAGATACCGAGATCCCGGTGGTCTACTCCGCCGTCACCGACCCCGCCGCCGCCGGTTTTGATACCGAGCCCAACATCACCGGCACCTCCGATGCGCTGAACACCGACGCCATTATGAACCTCATCCTGGCCGTCAACCCGGACATCGACACCATCGGCCTGCTGTATGATCTGAGCCAGGATGCCTCCACCCAGGCCATCGCCGACGCCAAGGCCTTCTGCGATGCCAACGGCATCCAGTACATCGAGAAGAACGGCACCACCACCGCCGAGGTCCAGATGGCAGCGGAAGCTCTCGTGGCAGCGGGCGTCAAGGCCGTCTTTACCCCCACCGACAACACCATCATGACCGCGGAGCTCTCCATCTACGAGACCTTTACGGACGCAGGCGTCCAGCACTACACCGGCGCGGACAGCTTCGCGCTGAACGGTGCCTTCGTGGGTTACGGCGTCGATTACGTCCAGCTGGGCGAAGCCACCGCCGACATGGTGGCCCAGCTCCTCTGCGACGGCAAGACCCCCGCCGACCTGCCCTTCCAGACCTTCGACAGCGGCATCGCCACCATCAACACCGAAACCTGCGAGGCGCTGGGCCTCGACCTCAACACCGTGAAAGAAGCCTTCAAGCCCTACTGCACCGAGGTCGTTGAAGTGACCACGGCAGAAAACTTCTAATACAAAATAAGGAGCACACACATGCTGGCGAGTATCTTTTCGCTCAATGTCATCCAGACGGCGCTCGAACTGGGCTGCATTTACGCCCTCGTGGCGCTGGCGCTGTTCTTGAGCTATTCCATCCTCAACATCGCGGATCTGTCCACCGACGGCTGCTTCACGCTGGGCTGCGCCGTCGCCTGTCAGGTGGCGCTGACGGGCCACCCCTTCCTTGCGTTGGCGGCGGCCATGGCAGCGGGGGTGTGCTCCGGCTTTGTCACTGCCTTTTTGCAGACCCGCCTCGGGGTGGAGAGCATCATGGCAGGCATCATCGTCAATACGGGCCTGTACACCATCAATCTGGCGGTGATGGGCTTCTCCTCCACCATGTCCCTCGTCAAGAAGGACACCGTGTTCTCGCTGGCAAAATCCGCGCTGGCCGTTACGGGCGGCTGGTATAAACTGGTGCTGGCCGTGGTGGTCATCGCGCTGGCCGGGGCGGCCATGGTAGGCTTTTTGGGCACCCGGCTGGGCCTTTCCATCCGGGCCACCGGCGACAACGCCGCCATGGTGCGGGCCTCCAGCATCAACCCCGCCTTCACCATCACCGTGGGTCTGTGCATCTCCGGGGCCCTCACCGCCCTCTCCGGCGGTCTGCTGGCCCAGTACCAGAAGAGCTGCGATATCAACGTGGGCACCGGCATGGTCACCATCGCGCTGGCTTCCCTCATCATCGGCGAGACGCTGGTGGGCAAGCGCACCATGGTGCGCCGGGTGCTGGGCGTGGTGTTCGGCAGCTGCCTGTACCGCTTCATCGTGGCGGTGGCCCTGCGGTTCAATGTCCCGGCAGCGGCCATGAAGCTGGTGAGCGCCATCATCGTGGCGGTGGCCATCTCCATGCCCGCCATCCAGTCCCGCATCGCCTTTGAAAAGCGGAAGCACGCGGCGCTGGCAAACCGCAAAAAGGAGGCTGTGTAAGATGGAAATGCTCAAGCTGGAAAATCTGCACAAGACCTTCAACCCCGGCACCGTCAACCAGAAGGTGGCCCTCAACGGGGTCAGCCTGGAGATGGAAGCGGGGGATTTCGCCACCATCGTGGGCTCCAACGGCGCAGGCAAATCCACCCTGTTCAACGCCATCACCGGCGGCTTCATTGCCGACGAGGGCAGCATCACGCTGGGCAGCGAGGACATCACCTTTGCCCCCGAGTACCAGCGCAGCAAGGTCATCGGCCACCTGTTTCAGGACCCCCTCAAGGGCACGGCCCCCAATATGACCATTGAGGAGAATCTGGCCCTGGCCTACCTCCGGGCCGGCACCGCCCCCCACGCCATCTTCTCCCGCATCTCCCGCAGGGATAAAGAGCTCTTTCGGGAAAAACTGGCTCTGCTGAACATGGGCCTCGAAGACCGCATGAAGCAGCCCGTGGGCCTGCTCTCCGGCGGCCAGCGGCAGGCCCTGACCCTGCTGATGGCCACCCTCGTCACCCCCAAGCTCCTGCTGCTGGACGAGCACACCGCCGCCCTCGACCCCGCCACGGCGGAAAAGGTGCTGGAGCTGACCAAGAGCATCGTGGCCGAGAAAAAGATCACCTGCCTGATGGTCACCCACAACATGCATCAGGCGCTGGAGCTGGGCAACCGCACCCTCATGATGGACGCGGGCCGCATCGTGTTCGATGTCAAGGGCGAGGAGCGCAGCAAGATGACCGTGGACGATCTGCTGGAAAAATTCCGCGAGAACGCCGGTAAGGCCCTGGACAATGACCGCATCCTGCTGAGCAAGGTGGAAGCGGGCAACTGAAAAGAAACTCAAAATGCCCTGTCTGGACCCGAAACCGTGTCTGACAGGGTATTTTTGATACAACAAGGAGAAAACAAGATGAAAATTACGATTCGTTCCCCGCAAATGCAGGATTATGACCGCTTTTCTGCTATTATGGATCAGGTCCAGCAGATGCACGTGGATTGGCGGCCGGATGTCTACAAGCCGGCCAGCCCATTGATCACAAAGGAACTGTTTGCTGAGCTCCTGAAAGGGGACAGCTGGTATATTGCCGAGACGGACGGCATCGTTGTTGGTGTTCTGGAAGTTTTCAAGCGCCATGTGGAAGGCCCGGCACAGGTGACGAAAGATATTTTGTTCGTCAGCACCATGGCGGTGGATGAGGCGTATCGCGGGAAGGGCATCGGGCACCAGTTCTTTGATAAGGTGAAGCAGCTCAAAGCGGAAAAGGGATGCGACACCATCGAGCTGCAGGTGAACGCTAAAAATAAAATGGCGTATGAGATGTACCGGAACTATGGCTTTACGGAAAAATCCATCAATATGGAGCTGAAATAAGCAACAAAAAGAGCAGAGCGCTCCAGCCAACTGGCCAGACGCTCTGCTCTTTTTCATGCAGTATTCTGAAAACGCAGAAATTACTTGACGAACTCAACGGTGTACTCGAAACCGTACTCTTCCTGCAGTTTTTTGACGGCAGGCTCGCAGTCCTCGATGAAGCTGGGGGCGTAGACGGAAGCACCGTTGTGGTCCTTCTTGTAGTCCTCCACGATCTGCTGCAGCTTTGCCCAGCCCTCGTTGGCCTTGGCGTTGTCAACAGTGTCGGGGAAGTTGATGATGAATTC
>RKCM01000234.1 GCA_014858325.1 Oscillospiraceae bacterium
AAGTCTGCCGTGGTCTTGAAGCCCTTGATATACCGCGTCTCACCGTCCAGCACGCGGTCCCACATGGCCAGGGTCTTATCCGGGCTGCGGCCGCGGGTGGCTGCGTCGCGCAGGGTGCGGCGGCACAGGCGGATGTCCTGGGTGTTGATGACCCGGCGGCCGTCGATGCAGTATTCCTCCCGCAGGCCCGCATAGATGCGGTAGATGTCATCGCCTTTCACAAGGCCGGTCAGCTCGGGGTTGAGGGCGTGGATGCCCTCCACAATGCAGACGCCGCCCTGCAGGTCGATGTCCTCGGTGGCGCTGGAGCGGGACTCGGAGGCGAAATCGTAGACCGGCAGGGTGGTCTTACCCGTCTCGCTCAGCTCCCGCAGGCACTGGCGGATGAGGGGCAGGTCCAGCGTATCGGGGTTTTCGTAATCCAGCGTGCCGTCCGGGAGCTTGGGGTAATACTGCGCTCCCCGGAAAAAGTTATCCAGACTGACGACTTGGGCGGGCGTGCCCTGCCGCACCAGCTCCTCGGCCAGCTTATGGGCCGAGGTGGTCTTGCCGCTGGCGGAAGGGCCGGTAAGCATGACGATCTTTGTGCCGGAAAAGCGTACTTTCTCGGCGGCGTAACGGATACGCTGGCGGTAGCTCTCCTCGCAGAGGTTGGCCAGCTGCTGGGGGCTTTGGGCTGCAACGTTGTACAAGCCCACCTCAACAAGACGCTTCGGGACCCAAATCGTGATCATAAAAATCAGCCACTCCTTTTTTCCGCTCCAGTACCTCCGCAAAGCGCTGGATATACTCGTTTGGATATTTGAAATTAAAGATGCGCTGCATCCGCTTGCCGCCGTCGGCCACCAGTTTGGTGCTGCCGCCCGCGCCGGCGGAAAGGATGGTCTGGATCTCCTCCATGATATAGATATTATAGTACCCCTCGTGGCCCGGCTTGCACCAGCCCACGTTTTCCAGATTCTGCAGGGTGTTCTTCTGGCGGTAGAGGTAGTAGGGCCGATACCCGGCTTCCGCCAGCAGGCTGCATTTTTCCAGCATGGCGGCCACGTCGGCGTAGTCGTTTGCCTGCTGGTCCTCCATGACGATGCGGGAGGCCCGCTTGAGGGTCAGAGTGTGGACGGTGATGTTTTCGGGGTTCAGCGCGATGGCCTGCCGCAGACTGGCCTCAAAGCCTTCCACAGTGTCCCCGGGCAGGCCCGCGATGAGGTCCATGTTGATGTCGTCGTGGCCCGCCTGCCGGGCGTCGGCGTAGCAATCCAGAATGTCCTTTGCCGAGTGCTTCCGGCCAATGCCCGCCAGTACCTCGTCGGAAAAGGTCTGGGGGTTGATGGAGATGCGGGTGGCCCCGTACTCCTTGATGACGGCCAGCTTTTCCGCATCGGTGCAGTCGGGGCGGCCCGCCTCCACCGTGTACTCCACCACCCGGCTCAGGTCAAAGTTTTCCCGCACGGTGCCCATCAGCTGGCGCAGCTGGTCGGCCGAAAGGCTGGTGGGGGTGCCGCCGCCGATGTAGATGCTGCACAGCGTCAGCCCGGCTTTCTCGGCCTGACGGCGGATCTCCGCCACCTCCCGGCACAGGCAGTCCACATAGGGCTGCACCAGCTTGCGGTCCCGGTCCAGATTGCAGCTGACGAAGCTGCAATAGCTGCACCGGGAGGGGCAGAAGGGGATGCCGATGTACAGGCTGTAGGTCTTTGGGGCGCTGCCCGCTTTCAGAATGGGCTCCTGCAGGTCGGCAATGGCCTTGGCCATCTGGTACTTCTGCGGAGAGCAATCGAACCGCTTTAAGAAAAAATCGTCGATCTGGGCTTGTGTCCAGCCTGCGGCCCGCTTATCGTGCACGAGGCGCACCGGGCGCACGCCGGTCATCTTGCCCCAGGGCGGGCGGATGCCCGTCCACTGCCGCAGCAGGCCATACGTCAGGCTGGCGAGGGCAAACTCCGGCGTTTCGTTGGTGGGCAGGGGCGCTTCGGCAAAGGTTTCTTTGCCGTTTTGGCGCACCATGGCCCAAAGGCCCTCCGGGCGCTTTTCGGCCCAGACGCAGTCTTCGCCTGCCTCGGGTGCGGTGAGGGTGAGGGGTGCCATGGGGTAAAACAGGCGCACCAGATGCTCCACCTCATAGCCGGAGGGCAGGCCCGTGATATAGATCTTCATGTGTTATTCCGCCTTTGCATTCCGCAGCGCGTGCTTGATATAAAAGTTGTTTTCCAGTTCTTCGCCCAGGGTGGAAAAATCCCCGTGGCCGGGCAGCAGCTGGGCCTTGGGCGAGATGGGCAGCCGGGCGATCTTGCACAGGCTCTTTTCCATCTCGGCCATATCGCCGCCCGCCAGATCGGTGCGGCCGATGCTGCCCTGAAAGACCGTGTCCCCCGCAAAGAGCAGCTCATCGCCGCACAGCAGCACCACGCCGCCCTTGGTGTGGCCGGGGGTGTGCCAGACGGTGAACTTCAGCTCATCCACAGAGAGGGTCCCGCCCTCCTCATAGCCGCCGTCTACGTTCTCGGGGTGCAGCGGGAAGAGCTGCACGCCCTGGCAATCCACGGCCTCGCAATAGAGCTTGGCGTGGTGCTCACGGCGGAGGGTGCACGCGCTGCCCACATGGTCGTAGTGGCCGTGGGTGCAGAAGATGGCAGTGAGCTGGGCGTTGTGTTCTTTCAGCAGCCGATCGTATTCCTGCACTTCCGCTGCCGGGTCGATGACCACGGCGTGGCCCGCCTCCGAGATCAGCAGGAAGCTGTTGGTGTAAAACGGCGCAAGGCCGAGAAGATGAAATGCCTGCATAGATTCTCCTTTTAATCGTGATGCTTCCACTCGTCGGTGTCGATGACGATGGTGCAGGGGCCTTCGTTGACGAGGGAGACCTGCATATCGGCACCGAATTCCCCGTGCTGGACCTCCTTGAGGCCCTGCTTGTTCATCTCGGCGAGGAACAGCTCGTAGGCATCCACCGAGAGGGGCGCTTTGGCCGCCTGGATGAAGCTGGGGCGGTAGCCCTTGCGGGTGTCGCCGTAGAGGGTGAACTGGCTGACCACCAGCGCCGAGTACCCGAGGTCCCGGGCGCTGAGGTTGAGTTTATCGTTTTCGTCCTTGAAAATGCGCAGGCCCGCGCATTTATCGGCCAGCTTGGGCACGATGTCGAGGGTGTCGGTATCCTTCACCCCCAGCAGGATGACAAGGCCGGGGCCGATGGGCCGCGGCTCGCCGCCGTTGACCCGGACAGAGGCGGAGGACACCGCCTGAATGACTGCACGCATGGTTTGCTTCCTCTTTTTGTCAGTTTCTGGTCACCTTGAGCACATCCTTGATCTTGGCAAGCCGGGCCACCACCCGGTTGAGGTGCTCGGTGTTGTTGATGCCGATGGTCAGGCTGACCACGGCGCAGTTGTTTTCCACCTGCCGGGCGTTCATGGTGTAGATGGGCACCCGGATGTCCGCCAGCGCGGCCAGCACGTCCCGCAGCAGCTCGTTGCGGTCCAGCGCGATGATCTCCAGGCCCGCCTTGTAGCTGTCCTTTACGCTGTCGGCCCAGTAGGCTTTCACCCAGCGGGGGGCGTTGGTGGGGTCTTTCATGCTGGAGATGGCGTTGGCGCAGCTCTGCTTGTGGATGGAGACGCCAAAGCCCCGGGTGATGAAACCCACGATGGGGTCGCCGGGCAGGGGCGAGCAGCACTTGGCAAACTTGATGGGAGTGTTGTCGAAGCCCTCCACCACCACGCCGTCGGTGGCGTGCACCTTGCTCAGATCCACCTTGGCCAGCTGCTCGGTCTTATCGTCTTCCTTGCGCTTTTGCCACTCCTCTTTCAGCTTGGGCAGGCAGTTGGCAATGGTGATGCCGCCGTAGCCGATGGCGGCATACAGCTCCTCGGCATTGTTCTGGCGCAGGCGGCGGCAGCAGCTGCCCACAAACTCGTCCAGCGCGTCGTCGGGGATGAAGATCATCTCCCGGCGCAGCTCCCGGGCCAGCGCATCGCGGCCCTGCTGGATGTTCTCCTCCCGGCGCATCTTCTTGAACCAGTTGCGGATCTTGCTCTTGGCCTCGCTGGTGCGCACGATC
>RKCM01000078.1 GCA_014858325.1 Oscillospiraceae bacterium
CTGTATGCCGGACGGCGCGCCCATCATGAAGGTGGAAAACACCAAGAACCTCGGCGCAGAGGTCTGCCTTGTGCCCGGCACCTACGACGACGCCCACGATAAGGCCGTGGAGCTGCAGAACGAGACGGGCATGACCTTCATCCACCCCTACGACGACGAGCAGGTGATCGCAGGGCAGGGCACCATCGGCCTGGAAATTCTGGACCAGCTGCCCGACCTCGACGCCGTCATCGTCCCGGTGGGCGGCGGCGGCCTCATCTCCGGCGTGGCCTTTGCCATCAAGAGCCTGAAGCCCGACGTCAAGGTCTACGGCGTGCAGGCTGAGGGTGCCCCCAGCATGTACCGCTCCCTCCACGAGCACAAGTACCAGACCCTGAAGGCGGCCTCCACCTTTGCCGACGGCATTCAGGTGAAGACCCCCGGCGAGCTGACTTACCAGCTGTGCGAGCAGTATGTGGACGACATCGTGACCGTCAGCGAGGACGAGACGGCGGCGGCCATCCTCTCCCTGATGGAGAACCAGAAGCTGGTGGCCGAGGGCGCGGGCGCAGTGCCCGTGGCGGCGGCGCTGTTCCACAAGCTGCCCATCGAGGGCAAAAAGGTGGTCTGCCTCATCTCCGGCGGCAACATCGATGTAAACATCCTCAACCGCGTCATCACCCGCGGCCTTGTGATGAGCGGCCGGAAGACCAACCTGACCATTGCCCTGGAGGATAAGCCCGGCCAGCTGAAAAAGGTGGCGGAGGTGGTGTCCCGCTGCGGCAGCAATGTCGTCTCCGTCCTCCACGACGGCTCCGACCCCAATATGCCCATTTCCAGCTGCTTCCTCAAGCTGGCCCTTGAGACCCGTGACCATGCCCAGATCGAGCAGATCCGCGCCGAGCTCACCAAAGAGGGCTTCCAGCTGGTGGCAGAGAGAGTGTGACCCGAACACAACGGCCGGGGCCGGGAGCGCAGCTGCTCCCCGGCCCCGGCCGTTTTTGAGAGAAGCAGGGCAGCCTGCACAAAAAGAAACGCGAAAATTTTACAGAAAGCACAAACGGAAACAATGGTATCGGGGACGGGTTTCTGTTATACTGAAAATAGTTCAAGAATTTGAAGGGGGCTTTTGGAATGCCATCCACTTACGCACACCGCCGTTTTGGGGCGGATGTATTTGCGGCGCTGCCTGCTGCGGTGCAGGCAAAGATCCTCCCGTACCGGGAGCTTTATGATCTGGGCCTGCATGGGCCGGACCTGCTGTTTTATTACCACGCGGTCAGATCGACCCCCGTGAGCTGCCTGGGCAACGCCATGCACGAGGAGCCGGGGCGGGTGTTCTTTGGGCGGGCCCGGCAGGTGGTGCGGGCGGCGGAGAGCAAAAACGCCGCGCTGGCCTATGCGCTGGGCTTTGTCTGCCACTTTGCGCTGGACTCCACCTGCCACCCCTATGTGGAGCAGTTCGTCCGGGAAAGCGGCGTGAGCCACTGCGAGATCGAGACGGAGTTTGACAACGCCCTCCTGCGCGAAGACGGCGAGGACCCGCTGCATTTCTTCACGGCCAGCCACATCCAGCCCAGCATGGAGCGGGCGGCGGTGGTGGCGCCGTTCTACAAAGGCATCACCATCCTGCAGGCCTACGACGCCATGCAGGGAATGCGGACGGTGCATCGCCTGCTGCAGGCATCCAGCCCGGCCAAGCGCTGGGTGGTGCTGCACGGCATGAAGGCCGTGGGCCGGTACGACACGCTGCACGGGCTGGTGGCAAACCCAGAGCCGAACCCCGCCTGCCAGGAGAGCAGCGTGCACCTGGAGGAGCTTTACCACAAGGCCCTGCCGCTGGCGGTGCGGCTCATCGAGGAGTTCTGCGACGGGCTGGACACCGACGCGCCCCTGAGCGCCGCCTACGACCACACCTTTGGGGAAAACTGAGAGGAGCAGGGAATGGAAAAAACAAAACAGCAGCGCTTTACTCTGACCCGGCTGGAGCGAGCCTGGGTCCTGTACGATGTGGGCAACTCGGCCTTTGTGCTGATGGTGGCCACGTTGATCCCCATCTTTTTCAACGCACTGGCTGCCGGAGGGGGACTCTCCTCGGTGGAGTATCTGGCCTACTGGGGCTACGCTTCCTCGGTGGTGACCGTCATCACGGCGGTGCTGAGCCCCATCCTCGGCACCCTTGCGGACACGAAGGGCTTCAAAAAGCCCATCTTCCTGCTCTGCGTCTGGGTGGGCATCGTGGGCTGCATCGCCATGGGCAAGATGTCGGCGTGGCTGCCCTTCCTCGTGATCTTCGTGATCGCGAAGGTGGGCTTCTCGGGGAGTTTGGTCTATTACGACGCCATGCTGGCCGACGTGACCACCCCGGAGCGGATGGACGAAGTGTCGTCCAAAGGCTATGCCTGGGGCTACATCGGCTCCTGCGTGCCTTTCGTGGCCTGCCTGGGGCTGGTGCTGGGGGCAGACAAGCTGGGGATGACCCAAATGAAGGCGCTGGACCTTGCCCTGCTGGTGACGGCCTTCTGGTGGCTGCTGACCACCCTGCCGCTGGTGAGGCAGTACAAACAGCTCCACTATGTGGAGGTGGAAAAGCACGCCGTCCGGCAGAGCTTTGCCCGCATCGGCCACACCCTGCGCCACCTGCCCGAGGACAAGCAGGTGTTCTGGTTTTTGCTGGCGTTCTTCTGCTACATCGACGGCGTGTACACCATCATCGATATGGCCACGGCTTATGGCACGGCGCTGGGGCTGGACACCACCGGCCTGCTGCTGGCGCTGCTGCTGACCCAGATCGTGGCTTTCCCCTCGGCGCTCATCTTCGGGCGGCTGTCGGGAAAATACCCCTCCTCCACCCTCATCCCGGTGTGCATCGCGGCGTATGCGGGCATCGCGGTCTTCGCCTTCTTCCTTGTCCAGCAGTGGCAGTTCTGGGTGCTGGCCGTCATCGTGGGGATGTTCCAGGGCGGCGTGCAGGCGCTGAGCCGCTCCCACTTTGCCAAGATCATCCCGCCGGAGAAATCGGGCGAATACTTTGGCCTGTTTGACATCTGCGGCAAGGGCGCATCCTTTTTGGGCACCATGATCGTCAGCGTGGGCAGCCAGCTGACCGGCAGTGCCAACGTGGGCGTGGGCTCCCTCATCGTGCTGTTCGTGGTGGGGTTCGTGCTGTTCCGGGTGTCGTGTAAACAGCCCTCTCAGTCACGCTGACGCGTGACAGCTCCCCCGAGGGGGGAGCCCTTGGCAGGGCGGGTCAGCCCTGCGGGACGCACAGAGTTTTGAATGACGCAAAATGGCTTCGCAGCTGTGGCAAACGGCTGCGGGGCTTTTTTCGTTTGTTGTGTTTTACGGGGAGGCGTGATACAATAGCATCAAAATGATCCCCAAAACAAAGGAGAAACGGCGATGAAACAATATCCTGGTTATACCCTTGTGAAGACCGAAGACTGCCCGGAACAGCACGGCGTGCTGACCGTGCTGACCCACGATGTCAGCGGGGCAGCGGTGCTCCTGGTGGAAAACGACGACAACAACAAGGCCTTTGGCATCGGGTTCGGCACGTTCCCCTCCGACGACACGGGCGTGTTTCACATCCTGGAGCACTCGGTGCTGGCGGGGTCGGAAAAGTACCCGGTGAAATCGCCGTTTTTGCAGCTGCTGAAGAGCAGCATGGCGTCCTTCCTCAATGCCATGACCTTCCCGGACAAGACGGTGTATCCTTTTGCCACCCCCAACGAGACGGATTTCAAAAACCTGATGGACGTGTACCTGAACGCGGTGTTCTGCCCGCTGGCCGTGGTGGACAAGGCCGTGTTTGAGCAGGAGGGCTGGCACCGGGACGCCGACGGCACCGTGAGCGGTGTGGTGTACAACGAGATGCAGGGGGCGCTGGCTTCCCCGGATGCCCAGCTGCAGAACGCGCTGGGCCGGGCATTGTTCCCGGATACGGCCTACGGCTTTGTGTCCGGCGGCGACCCGGCCTCCATCCCGGCGCTGACCTACGAGAAATACC
>RKCM01000231.1 GCA_014858325.1 Oscillospiraceae bacterium
GGCGCAGGCCGCGGCCCCCGGCCCTCCGGCGTGCCCGAGCGCACCTATGCGCCCCGCGATGTGGAGAACGCCGCCCCCGTGGCCCCCAAGCGCACCGAGCGCGTGGATGATTTTGCCGACCTGAGCTTCGGTAAGATCGAGCTGTGATCTGCAATTAAAAATGAACCCTCTCCGTCATTGCTTCGCAATGCCACCTCTCCCGAAGGGCGAGGTCATGTTGCCTCTATCCAAGGCGATGTGTGAGCTCCCCCCTCGGGGGAGCTGTCGAGCGAATGCGAGACGGAGAGGGTTCTTTTGCGCTCACTTAAAATTTACGGGATCTTTTCTTACAAATGGTTTCAAACCAAAAGCGTTTGGGATAGAATGGTTGCAGAGAAAAAGTCACTCTTTTTGAAAATTTAGAGAACTTGTCTAATTTTCGGAGAAATTTTTCTCGCTATTGTCCATTGTAAAGAAAACCCGCTCGGCGTTATACTTAAGGCAACCGAGGCTCTGGAAGATCGAATCCGGAGCAGAAAAGAGAGGAATATTTTATGGAACAGAATAAGATTTCCCGCCGTAATTTCCTGCGCGTCGCGGGCGCTTCCGCAACGGCTGCCGCAGTCAGCGGTCTGGCCCCGTCTGCAGCGGCCTGTGACATCAAGAACCTGTGGAGCATGGATCTACAGATCCTGGCCACCAGCGACACCCACGGCAAGTTTGACCCCTGGGATTACGCCGCCAACAAGGAGGATGCCTCCGGCAGCGTGGCCCAGCAGGCCACCGCCATCAAGGAAGCCCGCACCAAGACCACCCTGGTGGTGGATGCAGGCGACACCATCCAGGCAAACTCCGCCGAGCTGTTCCTCAACGACGACGTGCATCCCATGATCGCCGCCCAGAACGCCATCGGCTACGACATCTACGTCACCGGCAACCATGAGTACAACTATGGCATGGCAACGCTGGAAAAGGTCCTCAGCCAGCAGAAGGCAAAGGTGCTGACCGGCAACGTCTACAGCCCCGAGGGCAAGCCGCTGGCCGACGGCTACACCATCCTCAACAAGTGCGGCGTCAAGATCGGCGTCATCGGCATGGTCACCCCCAACATCACCCGCTGGGACGCCAACAACCTGAAGGGCTGGACCGTCACCAACCCCGTGGATGAGAGCCGCAAGATCATCGACCAGATCAAGGACAAGGTGGATGTCATCGTGGGCGTCATGCACATGGACATTGAAAACGAGTACGGCGTGTACGGCTCCGGCGTCACCGATCTGGCCAATGCCTGCCCCGAGTTTGACGTCATCGTTGCTGCCCACGGCCACAAGAGCATCCCCAACCAGATGATCAACGGCGTCCTCGTCGTGGAGAACAAGAACGCAGGTGCCACCGTGTCCGAGATCCACCTCTACCTGCAGCGCGGCCTCGATGGCAAGTGGAAGGTGAAGAACCGCACCTCCGAGAACCTGACCATCAAGGATTACGCCCCCGATCCCGAGCTGACCGCCCTGCTGGCTGAGTACGACGCCCGCGCCAAGGCCGACGCCGTGACCGTCATCGGCGAGCTGCGCGGCGGCGACCTGGCCCCCGCCAACGAGATCTCCTTCCTGCCGCAGGCCATGGTGCAGGATACCGCTCTGCTGGACTTCATCAACGAGGTGCAGATGTACTACACTGGTGCACAGGTCGCCGCCACTGCGCTGACTTCCATGACCTCGCAGATGAAGGAAGGCACCATCCGCAAGTGCGATATGGCCAGCATCTACACCTACCAGAACACCCTGTACAAGCTGCAGATGAACGGCCTGCAGCTGCGCAAGTTCATGGAGTGGAGCGCCGCCTTCTTCAAGACCTGGGAGAAGCAGGATGTGACCCTCGCCTTCGATCCCTCCGTCCGCTACTACCTGTACGATGCCTTTGCAGGCGTCAAGTACGATCTGGATGTTTCCAAGGAGCCGGGCAACCGCATCCAGAACCTCACCTGGATGAACGGCAAGCCGGTGCAGGATACCGACAGCTTTGTGGTGGCGGTCAACAACTACCGCGCCACCACCCAGCTGCTGACCTATGCCGACATCTTCGCACCGGGCGATGAGCTGCCGCAGCTGCTGGAGATCGACGTCCGGGGCGATGTGGGCGGCGTCCGCGAACTGCTGGGCGAGTACATCCGCACCGTCAAGGGCGGCACCATCGAGCCCCATGTGGACAACAACTGGAAGATCGTGGGCAACAACTGGAAGGCCGCCGACCACGAGAAGGCAGTCCGCCTGCTGGCCGAGGGCAAGCTGGCACTGAGCCAGAATGCCGACAGCCGCACCCTGCCCAAGCAGGCCGTCACCACTGCCGATATTGCAGCATTCTGATTTTTCAAAACTTTGCGGGCGCACCGTTTCCTTTGGAGCGGTGCGCTCCTTTTTTGTGTCCGGCTGTTTCTTTTTGGGCGGGTTCGTGGTACAATAATAAACTGAGATTGTATTGTTCGTTGCACAGGAGGGGAACACCATGCAGGAATCCACCATTGCGGCCATTGCCACCGCGCCCGGCGCAGGCGGCATCGCCGTCGTCCGGCTCTCGGGCCCGGAAAGCTATGCCGTTGCGGCCCGGGTGTTCCGCCCGGCAAACCCGGACAAACGGGTGGAAGCGGCAAAGGGCTACACTGCCCTCTTCGGCCGCTTTGTGGAAGGGGAGGACGCCTTCGACGAGGGGGTGGCCCTCTTCTTCCGTGCCCCCCACAGCTACACGGGGGAGGACGTGGTGGAGCTTTCCTGCCACGGCGGCAGTGCGGTAGCCCGGCGGCTGGTGGAAGCCTGCATCGCGGCGGGGGCTGCCCCTGCCGCTCCCGGCGAGTACACCCGGCGGGCCTTCCTCAACGGCAAGTTGAGCCTGACCCAGGCGGAAGCCGTCATGGACCTCATCTCTGCCGACGGCAGGCAGGGGGCCGCGCTGGCCAACGCTTCGCTGAACGGCGCGCTGGCGAAGAAGATCAACGCCGAAAAAGAAGCATTGATGGCCCTGCAGGCCCACCTCGCCGCATGGGTGGATTTCCCGGAAGAGGACGTGCCCGAGCTGGATGACGCCCATCTGCGCACCGTGCTGGGCGGGGTGAAGCAGGAGCTGGACGGCTTGATTCAAGGCTACGACGCGGGGGCCGTGCTGCGGGAGGGCGTGGACTGCGCCATCGTAGGCCGGCCCAATGCGGGCAAATCCACCCTGCTCAACCTGCTGGCCGGGTTTGACCGGGCCATCGTCACCCCGGTAGCCGGCACCACACGGGACGTGGTGGAACAGGCCGTGCAGCTGGGGGATATCCGGCTCAACCTGTTTGATACAGCGGGCCTGCGCCAGACCGAGGATGCCATCGAGGCCGAGGGCATCCGCCGCAGCTGGAAGAAGCTGGACGAGGCGGGGCTGATCCTCGCCGTCTTCGACGGCTCGGAGCCGCTGACGAGAGAGGATCTGGAGCTGGCCCGGCGCTGCGCGGGCCGCCCCGCCATCGCCCTTGTGAACAAGGAGGACAAGCCCACCCAATTTGATGCCGAGGCCATTGCCGCGGAGTTTGCCATGGTGCTGCCCGTCTGCTGCCAGGAGGAGGGGAGCCGCAGGGTGATCGCCGCCGCCGTGGCCCGGTTGCTGGGCACCAGCCAGATCGACCCCCATGCGGCCAGCCTTTCGGGCCAGCGGCAGCTTGCCGCCGCCACCCGGGCCCGGGATGCTGTGGCCGGGGCACTGGAAGCAGCGGCCGGAGGCTTCGGCCTTGATGCCGTCTCCGTCTGCGTGGACGATGCGCTGGCCGCTCTCTGCGACCTCACCGGCGAAAACGCATCGGAGAGCGTCATCAACGAAGTATTTGAACGATTCTGCGTTGGAAAATAAACTGTTCAGTCCGGCGGCGAGCTTTCTCCTCGGACACGGATCGGGCCATTCCATCGCCCGCCCTACTGCCTGCGGCAGCAGGGTCCCACCCC
>RKCM01000043.1 GCA_014858325.1 Oscillospiraceae bacterium
GGTGCTTGCGGCGCTGGCGGCCCGGGGCGAGAGCCGTATCTCCGGGCTCGAATATCTGGACCGCGGCTATGCGGAACTTACGGGGATCCTGGCGGGCCTTGGAGCACGAATTGCCCGAGAAACCCTGCCCCCGGCGGGCAACACGAAAAAAACACCCGCAAAAAACTAAATTTATCTTGCATTCAGAGTGAAAAGATGGTACGATACTGTTATATAAGCAGCAGTATTATGAGTTGTTCCGGCACGAATGCGTGCAGGTGTACGATAAATTCCGATGGAGGATAAAGTTATGGCATTGATGCTCGACGAAGAAATGGACGAAAATGTTACGACGATCAAGGTGATCGGTGTAGGCGGCGGCGGCGGCAACGCCGTCAACCGCATGGTCAGCGACGGGCTGCAGGGCGTGGAGTTCATTGCAATGAACACCGACCAGCAGGCTCTGGCCAAGAACCATGCCGCAACCAAGGTCCAGCTGGGCTCCAAGCTCACCAAGGGCCGCGGTGCAGGCGCAGACCCGGAGATCGGCCAGCGCGCCGCAGAAGAAAGCAAGGACGAGATCGCAAACGCCCTGAAGGGCTCTCAGATGGTCTTCATCACCGCCGGTATGGGCGGCGGCACCGGCACCGGCGCAGCCCCCGTGGTGGCCGAGGTGGCCCACGACCTGGGCATCCTGACCGTCGGCATCGTCACCAAGCCCTTCTCCTTTGAGGGCAAGCGGAAGATGGGCCTGGCCGAGCAGGGCATCGCAAACCTGCTGATGCACGTGGACAGCCTCATCGTCATCCCCAATGAGCGGCTGAAGATGATCAGCCAGGAAAAGATCACCCTGATGAACGCCTTCCAGGCCGCCGATAACGTGCTGCGCCAGGGCGTGGAGTCCATCTCCGCCCTGATCAATGTGCCCGCCTTCATCAACCTGGACTTCGCCGACGTGCGCTCCATCATGAAGGATGCCGGCTACGCCCACATGGGCGTGGGCAGCGCCAAGGGCGCAGGCAAGGCCGAGAACGCCGCTAAGGCTGCCATCTCCTCTCCGCTGCTGGAGACCAGCATTGCAGGCGCACACGGCGTCATCATCAACATCACCTCCAGCCCCGACATCGGCCTGGAAGACGTGGAGACCGCTGCCGGCCTCATCACCCAGAGCGCCCATCCCGATGCCAACATCATCTGGGGTACTGCCTTTGATGAGAACCTCTCCGACGAGATGCGCGTCACCGTCGTGGCCACCGGCTTCGACAACAAGGTGCCCGAAGGCCTGCGCAGCAGCCTGAACGCTGCCGGTGCCGCCGCCTCCACTCCCTCCGCTGTCTTCAGCTCGGATGTATCCGGGGCCTCTGCCGCGAAACCCGCCGCTGCCGCTCCTGCCGCCAAGGTGGAAGAGGAGAGCAGCGACAACCGCTACTACGATGAGCTGCTGGCCATCCTGAACAAGCGCAAGTAAGCAAAGATCCCCTCTTAAAAAGTAATTCATCGAAAAATGGAACGCAACATCAGCCTTTTGCGGCGGCTGGACGGCCTCTGTGCCGAGACTGCCTCCCAAGCCCGCCGCGCTCAGCGCAGATTGCAGGAAGTGGAGGAAGCCATGGCAGCGAACCAGCCGGGAAAGATACCCTCCTGCGGTACGGCAGTGCCTGCCGCAGCGTCCGGGGGGCAGTGCGGCCCTGTGGGCGCACAGAAGGCTGAGATCGAGCTGCTGACCAGACGGCTGGCCGAGGCGCAGGCCGAGCTCCGCCGGTACGAGACGCGGCTGTTTGCCTACGAGCGCGCCATGGTGGCCCTGCGCAGGGAGAATGCCGAGCTGCAGGCTTTGTGCGAGAAAGCGCGGGAGGGCGAAGCCCTGCCGCCGCCGGAGCCGACGCAGCAGCCCCCGGTGCTGGAAAAGCCCGAGCTGCCGGTAATCCATTTCCCGGCCCCGGCCCGGGATGCGGGTATGGCCCAGACAGGCGCGGCGGGGTGCATCGAGACCCTGCTGGACACTGGCACCCCTGAGTGGGAGCCGAAGACAAAGCTCGATCATCTTTCGGTGGATATCCTCTCCCAGCTGGAACAGCTGATGGGTACTTAAAAAGCAAGAAAAAGACCGCTGTGAACGCGTTGCGTTCCAGCGGCCTTTTTTCTTGTTTAGCGGACTTGGCTCGTGCGGTGCTCCATCAGATAGGTCGCTTCGAGGTCGGCGATGTGGAGCTTGACGGCAAGGGGATACTTGTCGTAGGCCTCCGAGATGGCAAAGCACCCGCCCTTGGCGGCGTCGTCGAAGCCGCCCATGTGCCAGCGGATGGCCACAGCCTCCTCCACCTTGAGCTTCATGAACCGCTCAATGAGGAAGACGCTTTTCTCGCCGTGGCCGTAGGGGAACAGGTCCTCCACGCTGTAGGAGGGTACTTTCTCCCACTGGCCCGTGGCGTCGTTTTTTACGTTGCGGGTGCCCCGCTTGTAGTAGTTGGCCTTGCACAGATCGTGCAGCAGGGCGCAGATGGCGTAGCTCTCCTCGCTTTCGCCCTCGGCGAAAAAGCTGTCGTGGAGGGCATGGTAGACGTTGAGGCTGTGCATGCACAGCCCCCCTTCGCAGGCCCCGTGAAACCGGGTGGACGCCGGGGCGGTGAAGAAATCCGTCTTGTTGTCCAGCCAATCCAGCAGCTTCTCGCTGCCCGGGCGGGTGACGTGGGCGCGGAAAATCGCAAGGAACTCTTCCCGGTCGCCCATCTTACAGCTCCATATCTTCCAGGATGCCCTTCAAGATGGCCAGCTCATCGTGGCTGAGGGAGATGCCCTTGCCCATGCGGGTGCCGTCCGGGGACCAATCGCGGATGTCGTACTTGGGCTCGCCGTCGTTCCAGCTGATGAGGTTGAGCTGGCGCTCCCAGCCCCGGGGGCGCTGGGAGAGGACGGCCAGCTTCTGGACCACTTCGTACTTGATTTCTGCCATGGTAACATTACCTGCCTTTGTTTTGTTTGCTACCATAATAAAAGAAGCGGGCCGAGATTTCAACAGGTAATTGAAGAAAAGTTTGAAAATTTAAGAAATTGGTCACTCCTCCAGTCTCGCATTCGCTCGACAGCCCCCTCAAGGAGGGGGCCTTTTGCTGTGCACGGGCAGGCAAAGCCTCCCTCCATGAGGGAGGTGGCATCGCGTCAGCGATGACGGAAGGAGTACTTTAGTAAATATTCTCCTCCCGCCATTTCACCAGCTCCTCCACCCCTTCTTCGTCGTCCAGCGGGGCGGGCTGGCGGCTGTGGGTGTGCTGGGCGGTGCCAAACAGCTGCTGGCCGTAGTGGGCCATCACGCTGGTGCCCACGTCCCCCGCCAGAAACTCCGCAGCGTTTTTCTGGTAGCACCCGGCCGGGGTACCGTCCGTCATGGGCGGCCTGCCCAGCGGCGGGCTGAGACGGCTGGATGTTTGCCCGACGTGTTTGCGTTTCGACATAAAAACACCTCCGCTGTTAGTATGCACAGAGGCGTTTTAAGTATGCGTTCTTGCCTCTCCCCTTGGGAGAGGTGTCTGCGAAGCAGACGGAGAGGGCGAGGATGCGAACGGGCTCGCCCTCTCAGGCGCTGACGCGCCAGCTCCCCCAAAGGGGGAGCCAAGTCAAACCACCAACTCGACGGTGCTGCCGCCGGTCCGCGCTTTTTTTACCACCACCTGATGGTCGATGCGCTCCTTGAGGGCGCCGACGTGAGAGATGATGCCCACCAGACGGTCGCCCTCGGTCAGGCCCGCCAGCACCCGGATGGCCTGTTCCAGCGAGTCCTCGTCCAGGGAGCCGAAGCCTTCGTCGAGGAAGAGGGTGTCCAGCCGGATGCCGCCGGCCGCGCTCTGTACCTCGTCCGAAAGGCCCAGCGCCAGCGCCAGCGACGCCTTGAAGCTCTCGCCGCCGGAGAGGGTCTTGACGCTGCGGCGGGTGCCGTTGTAGTGGTCGATGACGCCAAGGTCCAG
>RKCM01000070.1 GCA_014858325.1 Oscillospiraceae bacterium
GTAGTTCTGCTCCAGCACAAAGCCGATGCCGCCCTTGCCGCTCTGGCTGTTGATGCGGATGACGTCGGCGTCGTAGGTGCGGCCGATGTCGTGGGGGTCGATGGGGATGTAGGGGCAGGTCCAGCGGTGCTCGCCCTTCTCCTTGCGGTAGGTCATGCCCTTGGCGATGGCGTCCTGATGGCTGCCGGAGAAGGCGGCAAACACCAGCTGGCCCGCGTAGGGGCTACGCTCGTAGATGTGCATCCGGGTCACCCGCTCGTAGGTGGCGCAGATGCCGGGCATATCGGAGAAATCCAGCTTGGGGTCCACGCCGTGGCTGTACAGGTTCATGGCCAGAGTCACGGCGTCCACATTGCCGGTGCGCTCGCCGTTGCCAAAGAGGCAGCACTCCACCCGCTGGGCACCTGCCAGCACGGCCAGCTCGGCACAGGCCACGCCGGTGCCCCGGTCGTTGTGGGGGTGGGTGGAGATGATGACGCTGTCGCGGTACTTGAGGTGCTGATCGCAGTACTCGATCTGGTTGGCGTAGACGTGGGGCATACTCATCTCCACGGTGACGGGCAGGTTGATGATCATGGGCCGCTCGGGGGTGGGCTGCATGATGTCCAGCACCGCGTTGCACACCTCCACGGCGTAATCCACCTCGGTGCCGGTAAAGCTCTCGGGGCTGTACTCAAAGAGGAAGTTGCCCTCATACTCCCCGCTCAATTGCTTCACGAGCTTTGCGCCGTCGGTGGCGATCTTTTTGATCTCCTCCTTCGATTTGTGGAACACCTGCTTCCGCTGGGCCACGGAGGTGGAGTTGTAGAAGTGGATGACGGCCCGGGGCGCGCCCTTGACGGCCTCAAAGGTCTTGCGGATGATGTGGTCGCGGCACTGGGTCAGCACCTGCACCGTCACATCGGCGGGGATCATGTCCTTTTCAATGAGGGTGCGCAGGAACTCGTACTCGGTATCGCTGGCGGCGGGGAAACCCACCTCGATCTCCTTGAAGCCGATCTTGACCAGCATCTGGAAAAACTCCAGCTTTTCTTCCAGACTCATGGGCACGATGAGGGCCTGATTTCCGTCCCGCAGGTCCACGCTGCAAAAGGCGGGGGCCGTTTCGATGTGGTCCTTCTTCACCCAGCTGTCATAGCCTGCGGGGACGGGATAATATCCCGGTGCGTACTTGGTAGCGTCCATCATGTTTTTGTCCTCCTGTAAGTCTCAAACAACCCTCTCCGTCCGTGCTTCGCACTGCCACCTCTCCCGAAGGGCGAGGTCTTATCCATCTAAGATTTACGCTGCATGAGCTCCCCCTTTGGGGGAGCTGGCGCGAAGCGCCTGAGAGGGTTTTCCAAACGAAAAGGCTCCCATCTCTCAAAGGACGAAAAGCCCTTGAGAGACGAGAGCCTGTAAATTTTTTACAAGGCGGCCCGTGGTACCACTCTCTTTGCTGCAATGCAGCCACTCACACGATCGGCTCCCTTGGGGGCGAATCGCTGCCCGGGTAACGGTGGGCAGCCGTCGGGGCCTACTGTCTGCTTCAGCTCCGCCGCTCGGGGGCCAGTAACCGAAACCCTCCGCACTGCCTTGCACCGCCCGGCAGCTCTCTGAAGCAGAAGAAGATCGTTTTATCCCCGTCAACGCATTTGTGCTTGTTTTTTGAAGTGAGCTTATTGTAACAAATGGCCGGGGGCCTTGTCAAGAAGTTTGGCTCATGAGGAAGATGAAACAAATTCACAAAAGAGGGGGCTGAATTTGTGAATTTTTGTTTATGAATATTCTGCGAAGTTTTTGCAAAAAGACGCTTGAAGAACTGTTTTGCAAAGTTTGGTTGTGCTATGATACAGGTATATTCCAGACAGGAGGGACCCCGATGAAAGAAGTAAAGACACCCAAAAAGCCACTGGCCATCTACTACGCCATCGTGCTTTTGATTTTGCTGGTCCTCAATTTCATCATCGTGCCGTGGGCAAGCGAGCGGCAGGTGAAGGAAGTGGACTACGGCACCTTTATGTCCATGACCGAGCAGAAAGAGATCGGCCGGGTGGACATAGAAGCCAGCGAGATCGTGTTTACCAACAAGGACAACACCCAAATCTACAAGACCGGCGTGATGAACGACCCGGGCCTCACCCAGCGGCTGTACGACGCCGGGGCGGAGTTTTCCAGCGAGATCGTGGAGCAGGCCTCGCCGCTGCTGAGCTTTTTGATCAGCTTCGTGCTGCCCATCGTGCTGTTTGTGGCGCTGGGCAACTACATGAACAAGAAGCTGATGGAAAAAGCCGGCGGCCCCAACTCCATGATGTTTGGCGGCATGGGCAAATCCAACGCGAAGGTCTATGTGCAATCCACCCACGGCATCCGCTTTGCGGACGTGGCGGGCGAGGACGAGGCCAAGGAGAACCTGCAGGAGATCGTCAACTACCTGCACGACCCCTCCAAGTATCAGGACATCGGCGCCTCCATGCCCAAGGGCATTTTGCTGGTGGGCCCTCCGGGCACCGGCAAGACCATGCTGGCCAAGGCCGTGGCGGGCGAATCCAACGTGCCCTTCTTCTCCATCTCCGGCTCGGAGTTTGTGGAGATGTTTGTGGGCATGGGCGCTTCAAAAGTCCGCGACCTGTTCAAGCAGGCCAAGGAGAAGGCCCCCTGCATCGTGTTCATCGATGAGATCGACGCCATTGGCCAGAAGCGGAACAGCGGGGCCTACGGCGGCAACGACGAGCGGGAGCAGACGCTGAACCAGCTGCTGACCGAGATGGACGGCTTTGAGAACAACAACGGCGTCATCATTCTGGCCGCCACCAATCGGCCCGAATCGCTGGACCCAGCCCTGACCCGCCCCGGCCGCTTTGACCGCCGGGTGCCTGTGGAGCTGCCCGACCTGAAGGGCCGCGAAGAGATCTTGAAGGTGCACGCCAAAAAGATCAAGCTGGCCCCGGGGGTCTCCTTCAACACCGTGGCACGGATGGCCTCCGGCGCATCGGGCGCAGAGCTGGCCAACATCGTCAACGAGGCCGCTTTGCGGGCGGTGCGGGCGGGCCGTAAGAGCGTGACCGAGGCAGACCTAGAGGAGAGCATCGAGGTGGTCATTGCAGGCTACCAGAAGAAGAACTCCATCCTCACCGACCACGAGAAGTGCATCGTGGCCTACCACGAGATCGGCCATGCACTGGTAGCGGCGCTGCAGAGCCACTCCGCCCCGGTGCAGAAGATCACCATCATCCCCCGCACCTCCGGCGCGCTGGGCTACACCATGCAGGTGGACGAGGGCAACCACTACCTGATGAGCAAGGAGGAGCTGGAAAACAAGATCGCCACCCTGACGGGCGGCCGGGCCGCCGAGGAGGTGGCGTTCCACTCCATCACCACCGGGGCGTCCAACGACATTGAGCAGGCCACCAAGCTGGCCCGCGCCATGCTGACCCGCTACGGCATGAGCCCGGATTTTGATATGGTAGCGCTGGAGACCGTCCAGAACCAGTACCTGGGCGGCGACACTTCCCTTGCCTGCTCGGCCCAGACCCAGCGGGAGATTGACCAGAAGGTGGTGGAGCTGGTGAAAGCCCAGCACGAAAAGGCCCTCCGCATCCTGACCGAGAACCGTGCCAAACTGGACGAGCTGGCCCAGTACCTCTACCAGAAGGAGACCATCACCGGCGACGAGTTCATGGAAATTTTGAACCGCAAAGACGAGCCTGCTCAGCTGGACGGCTAAGGTTTGGCAAATTCACAATTTGGCTATAAAAGCATCATGATTT
Source organism: Oscillospiraceae bacterium (assembly GCA_014858325.1). Lineage (GTDB taxonomy): Bacteria > Bacillota > Clostridia > Oscillospirales > Ruminococcaceae > Faecalibacterium. The sequence continues at coordinate 3,750 of RKCM01000070.1, forward strand.
CGCCGTATTTTTCTGGTATCCTATAGCTACAAGGTAAGCGGAGCCGCAACCGCCGCCTTGGACATGATTCCTCCTTACAACCAAACCAAATACCGCAAAATATGCCAAAACCACCCCGCCTGCGTACTTCTGACGCAGGCGGGGTGG
>RKCM01000153.1 GCA_014858325.1 Oscillospiraceae bacterium
GGGCGCTCCTCCGGGGCGACGGAGCGCAGATTCTTCATCAGGGCGGGAATTTTACCGTTCTTGCTCAGGTATTCCTGCCAGAAAGTTGCCAGCGTTTCTTTGGAAGAGACCTGGCCCAAGGCTTCTTCAGCCTGTTTTGCCAGCTCGTCGATCATTGCTTGCATGGATGTTCTCTCCTTCTCGTTTTTGTGTTGTCGAAGCGGAGCAAAACAAAAGCGCTCCGTCCCCCGCTCAAAGCCAAGCTCTGAGCCAAAGGGACGAAGCGCTGTCAAATCCACTCCGCGGTACCACCCGGTTTCCGCCTCATCAAAAAAGGCGGCTCTCAAACGCCGTAACGGGGCGCGCCGTCCCGGGTTAGTGGGCGTTTTTTCGCCGTTCGCCTGGGCCGCTCGGGAGCGAACTTCGGCGCACCTCCACCCGGAAGCCCTTTCAGCCGGTGAAGCTTCTCTCTTTGCCGTGGTCTGTGCGCGTACTCTCTCCGTCGCTGCGTTTCGAGTTTATTCCGATTTGTTGGTGTTGATAACCATGTGTTATCTTAGCACATTTTCCGCCGCTTTGCAAGCGTGGGCCGCTATTTTCCGGGAAATCGGCGGTTTTGCTTGCCTTTCGGCCCCGTTTATGATAAGCTTGACACAACGTTTGCAGAAAGATGAGGTACACGGTATGGTCCGGAATGCGTTTGCTTTTTAATATTTAAGCAAATCTGATGCGATCCCGGCTCGAAGTGTGCCCGTTTCTCCTTCGTGAAAGCTTTGTGGAAAGAGAGGTACACCGGCATGGGCTGGGATGCGTGTATTTTCTTTAAAAAAGGAAATCGTTTCGCATTCTGAGCTAGAAGTGTACCCTTTTGTCTTTTCCGCAAAGCATGGAGCATGATTTTCAGCGCCGCGTAGCTTTGCTATGGGGCGCTTTTGTTTTGCCAAAAAGAAACCAAAAGGGCACACCGTATCATTTGCTGACATCGCGTCAGCCATGATGAAGAGAGGTTTCTCTCAGAAAGGTGTTCCTCATGAACTTAAAAAAGCAGCTTGCCTGTTTATATACCAATTATTTCTTCTCCGGCCTGCGCATCACGGATGCCGTGTGGGTGGCCCTGCTGGCGGCCCGCGGCTTCTCCCTCTGGGAGATCGGCTTTGCCGAGGGGGTATTCCACATTGTCAGTCTCCTGTGCGAGGTACCCAGCGGCATGGCAGCAGACCTTTTGGGCCGCAAAAAGATCCTCGTGTTCGGCGGGATGTGCGTCGTCCTTTATAATCTGCTGATGGCCATTGCGCCGAATTTGTTTTTCATCTGCCTTGCCATGGGGCTGAATGCGTTTGCAAACACCATGTTCTCCGGCACCTTCTCGGCTTTGACCTACGACAGCCTGAAGCAGTGCGGCAAAACCGACGATTACCTCAAAGTTTCCGCCACCTGCTCCCAGATCACGAATCTTACCACCGCCCTCGGCTCGCTTGCCAGCACGCTGGAACACTTTCTGCGCTTTTCCGGCTTTTACCTGCTGAGCGCCGCCTTTGAGAGCATTGCCGCGCTTGCCACGGTGCTGATGGAAGAGCCCATCGTCACCGAAACGCAGGCCAACCGGGAAAAGCAGTCTCTTCACCAGCTGCCCGGGCAGTTCGTGCAGCTGGCAAAGGACAGTGCCAGGGCCCTGCGCTCCACCCCGCTGGCGGCCCGGCTCATCGTATCTTCCGCCGTCATCAGCGTGCCCACCTACCTAACCAAGATGTTTGTCCAGCAGCGTCTGATCGAGCTGGGCTGGCCCACGGCCCTGCTCTTTCTGCCCCTGCTGCTCAGCGGCCTTGCCTCCGTGCTGGGCACCGAGGTGGGCCGCCGGGTGCGCCCCTGCAGCCTGCGGCGGTTCTATGCCGTCTGTGCCCTGCTGTGCGGCGGCGGCTGCGTGCTGGTGGGCGCGGCCCCGGCGCTGGGCTGCATCGCAGGCTGTATGCTGGTGCAGGGTGCGCTGGAGGTCTGGCTTTTGCACGAAGACCGGCTGCTCAACGATGCCATTCCCAGCGACCAGCGGGCCACCCTCATCAGCGTGGACAGCATGGCCTACAGCCTGCTCATGATCCCCGCCAGCCCCCTTGTGGGGGCCGTGGGCGATGTTTTCGGCCAGGCCGGGGCGGGGCTTGCGGCGCTGGGCGTGTGCGTTGCGGGGAGCGGATTGCTTGCCTTGTATCGCAAAGCATCCGTTTTTGAGAGATCGCGGTAAAGAGTCATACTTTCTTAAAATTCTTTCGGACTATTTTCCCGTTTTCCATTGACAGCCCGCCTTTGTTATGATAAGCTACACACGATTTTGAGAGACGAAGCACGTCAGAGTCTTTTCAAAGCAATTTACCTGGGACCGCCCCGCGGGGGCTAAGGCCATACGGACAGCCGGGTCCACTGCCGATCGGCGGCGTTCACCGCCATTATTGATTGAGTTTGAAGCTCAAATTTTATAAGTTGGTTCCTTTACAACCATGAAATTGCGCGGCACGCTGCGCAGACTTGTGAAACGGTCAATAAGAGTAGTAAAAGTGTAGTTGCTATATAGACTCTGTCATCCCGTCTTTTGGTTCGTGTGCGAAAAGATCTTTCTGGTATTTTGCTTGTCTGGCCCCCTGGGCCGGGAGTTTTGTTCGCGCCGCCAAGAACGCTTTTTTGAAGCGCAAGCCTGTATGTTGTGTGCAGGGCTTGCGCTTTTTTTGTTTTGCGCTGCAAAGGAGTCCCCGAACGGAGGAAAGAGAATGAACGAAGCCAAACGGCCCAAGCTGGACCAGCGCCGCGCCCCCATCTACGAGGCGCTGGAGCGGTTCCGGCAGATGCGGGTCGTCCCCTTTGACGTGCCCGGCCACAAGCGAGGGCGCGGCAACCCCGAGCTGACGGCCTTCCTCGGCCAGCAGTGTGTGGGCGTGGACGTCAACAGCATGAAGCCCCTGGACAACCTCTGCCACCCGGTATCGGTCATCCGGGAGGCCGAAGAGCTGGCGGCGGACGCCTTTGGCGCGGCCCACGCCTTTTTGATGGTGGGCGGCACCACCAGCAGCGTGCAGAGCATGGTGCTCACCGCCTGCAAGCGGGGCGATGAGATCATCCTGCCCCGCAACGTCCACCGCAGTGTGCTGAACGCGCTGGTGCTCTGCGGCGCGGTGCCCGTCTACGTCAACCCCGAGGTGGATAAGCGCCTGGGCATTTCCCTGGGCATGAAGCGGGAGCAGGTGGCCAAGGCCATCAAGGAGCATCCCAAGGCCGTGGCCGTCCTCGTCAACAACCCCACCTACTACGGCATCTGCTCCGACCTGCGGGCCATCGTCAAAATGGCTCACGACGCCGGGATGCTCTGCCTGGCCGACGAAGCCCACGGTACCCACTTCTACTTCGGCGGCAGCAGCCTGCCCGTCTCCGCCATGGCGGCAGGGGCCGATATGGCCTCCGTCTCCATGCACAAAAGCGGCGGCAGCCTGACCCAGTCCAGCCTTCTGCTCATCGGCCCCAACGTCCACCCGGGCTATGTGCGGCAGATCATCAACCTGACCCAAACCACCTCCGGCAGCTATCTGCTCATGTCCAGCCTTGATATCTCCCGCCGCAACCTCGCGCTGCGGGGGCGGCAGGTGTTCCATCAGGTGGCCGATATCGCCGAGTACGCCCGGGAGGAGATCAACGCCGTGGGCGGCTACTATGCCTTTGGCAAGGAGCTGTGCAACGGCAACTCCGTCTTTGATTTTGACACCACCAAGCTCAGCGTCCACACGCTGGACATCGGCCTTGCCGGCATCGAGGTCTACGACATCCTGCGGGATGAGTACGACATCCAGATCGAGTTTGGCGACATCGGCAACATCCTGGCCTACCTCTCCATCGGCGACCGCCCGCAGGAGG
>RKCM01000020.1 GCA_014858325.1 Oscillospiraceae bacterium
GATTGCAGCGGCCGTTGCCGGTGGCCAGCAGCTTTTTGCCCGGCCTTGGGCTGCGTTCGGCATCCTGACACCTGCCTTTCTCAGCTTCTGAAATTCTGCTGAGAAAGGCAGGTGTCAGGATGCCGAACATCCTCATTCTTGGCGGCGGTGCCGCCGGGCTGGCCGCCGGGCTGGCCGCCGCACAAAGTGCACCCCGCGCGCAGGTGGTCGTGCTGGAACGCAGCCCAAGGCCGGGCAAAAAGCTGCTGGCCACCGGCAACGGCCGCTGCAATCTGGACAACACCGGCATCGCGCCGGAGCGGTATTTCACGGCCGACCCGGCGGCGCTGCTCCCGCTGCTGGACGCTGTGAATGCAGCCGACCCGCTGGGCTGGTTTGCCTCGCTGGGCCTGTGCACCCGCACGGACGAGGCCGGGCGGGTCTACCCCTACTCCAATCAGGCGGCAGATGTGCTGGCTTTGCTGGAGCGCCATCTGGACGCCCGGCGCGTCTGCCTGCGGTGCGGCTGCGCAGTGCAGACCCTTTTTCAGAACCGGGGCGGCGGCTACACGGTACAGTTCCAGACGGAAAACGGCCCCGAGACCCTGCGGGCGGACGCCGTCATCTGCGCCATGGGCGGCGAGGCCGGGCCTCAGTTTGGCACCGACGGCTTCGGCCCTCGGTTTGCCGCCCAGTGCGGCGGCAGATTGGCCCCCCTCTACCCCTGCCTGACGGCCCTGCAGGTGGCCAAGCCCCACAAGGCTCTGGCCGGGCTGCGGGCCAAGGGCACGGCCCGCCTGCTGGATTTAGACGCAAACGCCCGCATCCTGGCCCAGGAGACGGGCGAAGTGCAGTTTACCGACTACGGGCTTTCCGGCATCTGCATCATGCAGCTGTCCGGCCTGCTGGCCCCGGGCCGGGGGCCAAAGCGCCCCGCCGTGGAGCTGGACCTCTTCTCTGCCGCAGAGGAAGCGGCCCTTGCCGCCCAGTTTGCGGCCCGGCCCGCCTTGCTTGCCGGGGATGCCCCCGCCGATTTCTGGGTGGGCCTGCTGCCCGCCAAGCTGGGCAGGGCCCTCTGGGCTGCGGCCGAGCTGCCGGAGCGTTCCCTTTCCGCCCTGCCTGCCGCCGCCTTCGCCAAGCTGGCCCACACCGCCAAGCACTGGCGCTTTGCGGGTCTGACCCCCTGCGGCTGGAAACAGGCCCAGACCACCGGCGGAGGCCTCTGCCTCAGCGAGGTGGACGCGCATTTCCAGTTCAAGGGCTGCCCCGGCCTTTACTTTGTGGGCGAAACGCTGGACTGTGCCGGCTGGTGCGGGGGCTTCAACCTGCATTGGGCCTTTGGCTCCGGCCTTGTGGCCGGGCGGGATGCAGCCAAGCCGCATTTCAAATCGAAAAAGAAACGTTAAAAATAGAACCCTCTCCGTCATCGCTGCGCGATGCCACCTCTCCCAAAGGGCGAGGTCATGCTGCCTTTCCCCAAGGCGGTGCATGAGCTCCCCCCTCGGGGGAGCTGGCACGGCGTGAGCCGTGACGGAAAGGGTTCTTTTTTTTTTTGTGTGTGTGTGTATGCTTATGCTTTATTGCTCAAAACATCCAGCTCCGCCAGCGCTTCGTCCTCGGCGGCCTGCGCCTGTTCCTGCTGCTGGTACTCCGGGAACACCGACCACATGGGGGCGATCTGTTTGCCCCTCTGCTTGCGGTCAAAATAGTTTTTCGTAATGTCCACCACCGTGCCGGAAAGCGCCAGCACCGCGATGAGGTTGGGGATCATCATCAGGCCGTTGAAGGTGTCGGAGAGGTCCCACGCAAGGCCCAGCTTCATGGTAGCGCCCACGACCACCATGCCGACAAAAATCACTTTGTAAATGCGGGTGCCCTTCTGCCCAAAGAGATACTCCACGGCCTTGGTGCCGTAGTGGCTCCACCCCAGCACCGTGGAATAGGCGAAGAACAGCAGCGAGATGGCGATGAACTTGGGCCCAAAGCCGCCGAAGGCGGCGGTAAAGGCCTGCCCCACCAGCGCGTTATCCTGCACGCCCACCAGCACGCTGCCGCTGGCAAGGTCCACCACGCCGGTGGTCAGGATGACCAGCGCGGTGAGAGTGCAGACGACGATGGTGTCGGCAAAGATCTCAAACACGCCCCACATCCCCTGCTGGACAGGCTCCCGGACGTTGGCGGAGGAGTTGACCATGACCGCCGAGCCGAGGCCCGCCTCGTTGGAGAATGCGCCCCGCTTGAAGCCCCAGGTCAGCGACTGGCTGATGCCGTAGCCCAGCGCGCCGCCGCCCGCCGCGTTGAGGTGGAACGCCCCCCGGAAGATGGCCCCGAAGGCCGCCGGGACATTGCCCGCGTGCAGCACCACGATGACCACCGCCCCGATGACGTAGAACAGCGCCATGATGGGCACCAGCTTCTCGGTGACGGCGGCCACCCGCTTCAGCCCGCCCAGCACGATGAGGGCGGTGACGATCATCAGCAGCACCCCCGTCACAAGAGTAGGCGTGTGGAAGGCCGCGTTCATGTTGCCGGCGATGGAGTTGATCTGGCTCATGTTGCCGATGCCGAAGGAGGCCAGGATGCAGAAGGCTGCAAACAGCACCGCCAGCACCCTGCCCAGAGCCTTGCAGCCGGGCTTTGCCCCCAGGCCGTCCACCAGATAGTACATCGCGCCGCCGGACCACTCGCCTTTTTCGTTTTTGCGGCGGTAGTACACCCCCAGCACATTCTCGGCAAAGCTGGTCATCATGCCCAGCAGGGCCATCACCCACATCCAGAAGATGGCCCCCGGCCCGCCGGAGACGATGGCTGTGGCCACGCCCACGATGTTGCCGGTGCCGATGGTGCCCGCCAGCGCGGTGCACATGCTCTGGAACTGGCTGATGGCCATGTCCTCTTTGCCGGTGTGGGCTGTCACCTCCCGGTTGGTGAACACGGCACCGATGGTGTGGCGCATCCAGTAGCCGACCTTGCGGAACTGGAAGCCCCCCGTGCGCACCGTCATCCACAGCCCGGTGCAGAACAGCAGCGCCAGCCCAAAGGGCCCCCACACGATGCCGTTGAGCACACCGTTCCCTCTTGCGATCCACTCTACCATACTTTCCCTCTCTACACACAAAAACAATGCGGGCAGGACCCCCGTGTTTCCCCGAAGGCTCTGCCCGCAAAAAGCTCTGGCTGTACTGTCCGCGCTGTGCGCGAAAGACGATGCTCTGTCCTTTTGCCTGAGAGATTCGGCCCGGCTTTCCCTTCCGTGCCTTACACCTTCGGCACCCGCAATGCTGCGGGCTTCTCCAGAGTGCAGCTCATCCTGCACGTCTTTGTCCTGTTCGTTTTTTCGCCGTGCACAGCTGTGCGCGGTAGAAATACCATATCACATTTTCATCCGTTTGGCAAGGCTTTTGCCCTATTTTATGCGCAGATTTCATCTATCATGCGCAGAGATGAATCGTATTTTGGTATGACTTTCTTGTATAGGAGGTTTTTTGCCCGCCCATCCTTTTGCTCAAAAAGGAGGTGGGCATTTTTGCGTCACGGAAAAAAACAGGGGTGGCACCCCTTCTGGGCCGCGTTCGGGGCGGCGGTGCTGGTGCTGCTGCCGCTGGTGGGCGGCACCGTCCTCTTCACACGGCAGAACCTCCGCCGCCAATGGCAGACCGCCGAGCCCCAAAGCGGCATCGCCGTGCACCTGCCCAAGGCGGCCAATCAGCTGACGGTGCTGGTCTGCACGCCCCGGGCCGAGGCCGCCCCCGGCTTTGCGCTGCTCTACCTCAACGCTTCCCAGAACTGCGTCCACA
>RKCM01000228.1 GCA_014858325.1 Oscillospiraceae bacterium
CGGGCAGGAAACGCTCTATGCCCATTTGCAGTATTGCTACGTCCGGGCCGGGGAAGTGGTGCAGACGGGCCAGCTGCTGGGTACCGCCGGGCAGACGGGCCGGGCCACCGGGGCCCACCTGCACTTTGCGCTGCGGGCTGGCGGCCTGTGGTGCGACCCGGCCCGGGCGCTGGAGCTTTCATGAAACCTGCCGTGAAGGCCACCCGCCGTGTACTCCGCTGGGGACCGCTCTGCTTTTGCGACCCGGTGCTTTTGTGCGGGGCGCTCTACGTTCTGCTGTATTTTGATGCCAGCGGCTTTTTGCGGCTGGGGCTTGCCGCCGCCTTCCTGCACGAGTGGGGGCACATTGCCATCTACCTGCTTTTGCGCCGCCGTTTCCCCTGCATAGATGTGACCATGACGGGCTTTTGCATGCGCACCCGGGGCGAGGCTTTTGCGCCCGGTGAGACCTTGCTGCTGGCCGCCGCCGGGCCCGGGATGAATGCCTTGCTGGCGGCAGTGTGGGCGGTGCGGCTCTCCCAATGCGCCACCATCCGGGGCAGCGCCTTCCTGGCAGCAAATCTGCTCACCGGGGCGTTCAACCTGCTGCCCATCCCGCCGCTGGATGGGGCGCAGATGGCCCAAAGCCTTTGGACGATGCACAACGCCAAAAACCACAATTGCATTTCGGGGCGAAATAGGGTACAATAAAAGGACGCAAAAAACAATGTCAAATGGAGGAACTGGATGTTTGATCCGAAACTGAAAGAAGCGCTGGGCCGGGTGCAGAAACCGGGCCGATACACCGGCGGCGAGCCGGGCAGCGTTTATAAAGATAAAAAGGCCGTAGACGTGCGGTTTGCTTTCTGCTTCCCGGACACTTACGAGGTGGGCATGTCCTTTTTGGGCGAGAAGATCCTCTACGAGCTGCTCAACAGCCACGAAAACTGGTGGTGCGAGCGCGCCTTTATGCCCTGGCTGGATATGAAAGCCGAGATGGAGCGGCTGGGCCTGCCCCTGTACACCATGGAGAGCAAGGACCCGCTGGCCGACTTTGACGCCGTGGGCTTTACGCTGCAGTACGAGCTTTCCTACACCAATATTCTGGCCATGCTGGACCTGGCGGGCATCCCGTTCTATTCCAAGGACCGCGACGAGCGCTGGCCGCTCATCGTGGCCGGCGGCCCCTGTGCCTGCAACGCCGAGCCCATTGCGGATTTCTTTGACGTCATCCAGCTGGGCGAGGGGGAGAACCAGCTGCCCGGCATCTGCGCCGAGATCGAAAAGGCCAAAAAAGAAGGAAACGTCTCCAAAAAGGAGCTGCTGCGCCGCATCGCAAAAATTCCCGGCGTCTACATCCCGGCGTTCTACGATGTAACGTATCAGGAGGATGGCCGCATCGCCTCCATCACCCCCAACGAGCCGGGCATCCCGGCCCGGGTGACGAAGGCCATCGTCAAGGACCTGAATGCGTTTCCCCCGCCGACCAACTTCGTCGTGCCCATGGTGGGTGCCATTCAGGACCGCGCCAGCATTGAGGTGCTGCGGGGCTGCGTGCGCGGCTGCCGCTTCTGCCAGGCGGGCTTCCTCTACCGCCCCATGCGCCAGCGGGACGCCAGCCTTTTGAACAAGGCCGCACAGGACCTCTGCGCCAACACCGGCTATGAGGAGCTGAGCCTTTCCAGCCTTTCCACCTCCGACCACGGCCAGCTGGAGGAACTGCTGGACGATCTGAACGAGTGGGCCCCCAAGGAGCACGTCAGCCTTTCGCTGCCCTCACTGCGGATGGACAACTTCTCCCAGAGCCTCATCGAAAAGACGACCAAAGTGCGCAAGAGCGGCCTGACCTTTGCCGCCGAGGCAGGCACCCAGCGCCTGCGCGACGTCATCAACAAAAACGTCACCTGGGACGAGATCGAAAAGACCTGCTCCATCGCCTTCAAAAACGGCTATTCCTCCGTCAAGCTCTACTTTATGATGGGCCTGCCCACCGAGACGATGGAGGACATCGAGGGCATTGCCGAGACCGCTCAAAAAGTGGTAGACCTCTACTACAGCCTCGACCATGCCAAGGGACGCGGCGTGCAGGTGACGGTCAGCTGCTCCTGCTTTGTGCCCAAGCCCCATACGCCCTTCCAGTTCGTGCCCATGAACACCGAGGAGATGCTGCGCGAGAAGCAGAAGTATCTGGTGGAGTGCGCCCACGCCCGCAGCCGGAAAATCAAGGTGAACTACCACGACAGCAAGACCAGCTTTTTGGAGGGCGTCTTCGCCAAGGGCGACCGCCGCCTGGCTCCCGTCATTTTGGAAGCCTACCGGCGGGGCTGCTACTTCGACGGCTGGGACGAGTGCTTCCAGTACGATACCTGGATGAAGACCTTTGAGGATCTGGGTGTGGACCCGTATTTCTACTGCCAGCGCGCCATCGGGCTGGACGAGGTCACCCCGTGGTCCCACATGGATTACGGCATCACCCACGATTTCCTGGTGAGGGAGTACAACAAGGCCCTTGCGGCCCAGACCACCAAGCCCTGCAACCGGGTGTGCAGCGGCTGCGGTGCCAATCATCTGTTAGGAGGGCCCTGCTTTGATTACAGTCCGAATCTCGTTTAAGAAACAGAACGAAGCCTCCTACATCTCCCTGCTGGATCTGCAGCGGGTGATGCAGCGGGTGCTCAAGCGCAGCGGCCTGCCCGTGTGGCACACCCTGGGCTTCAACCCCCACATCTACATGACCTTTGCCTGCCCCCTCTCTCTGGGGCAGGAGAGCCTGTGCGAGTGTGTGGACGTAAAGACCGAGGCGGAAGCCCCGGACTTTGCCCAGTGGCAGAGCAAGCTCAACGCCATCATGCCTGCGGGCATCGAGGTCACCCATGTCGGCCCGGTGGAGCGCAAAGCGGATCTCATCGCCTACGCCTGCTATGAGATCCGCTACCCGGCGGACTGCGCCGAACGGCTGGCCGGGTACAACGAGCTGGAAAGCGCCCCGGTGGAGAAAAAGAGCAAGCGGAACACCAAGACGGTGGACCTGAAAGCCTACGTCCCGGCCCTGGAGCTGCAGAAAGAAGGGGAGTGGGTGCGGTTCGATATCTGCCTGCCCGCTGCTCAGGAGCTCAACCTGAACCCCGCGCTGCTGGTGAGCTTTTTGGAAGAACGCTTTGGCCTGCCCGCAGCCAGTGCAGCCATCCTGCGCACCCGGTTTTTGACGACGGAAAAAGAGCTTTTCCGCTAAAAGTCGGCCTTTTGCGCAAAACGGAAAAAATTTGCGAGTTTTTTCGGCGAATCGCTTGCTTTTGGCGGCGTTTTGTGCTATCCTATTAAGGCGTTAGTGTCCGCTGAAACCACAGCGGGGTTAATGACAACACAATCATTAAACGGGCGGTCCTCTGGCGGCGATGCCGTGTATGAACGTCTAAAAACAAATGGAGGATTCAAAAATGGACGCACTGAAGATTATCTCTGAAGGCAGCATCAAGGCTGAAAAGCCCCAGTTCAACGTTGGCGACACCGTCCGCGTTGATGTTCGGATCAAGGACGGCGACCGTGAGCGTATCCAGGCCTTTGAGGGCACTGTCATCGCAAAGAAGCACGGCGGCGTTGCTGAGACCTTCACCGTTCGCCGCGTGGCTTACGGTGTCGGCATCGAGCGTGTCTTCCCCATCAACAGCCCCTTCGTCGAGAAGGTCACGGTTGTTCGTAAGGGCAAGGTCCGCCGCGCAAAGCTGTTCTACCTGCGTGGTCGTACCGGCAAGGCTGCCAAGGTCAAGAGCGATATTTGATGATTCCCCGTTTCA
>RKCM01000098.1 GCA_014858325.1 Oscillospiraceae bacterium
GCCCTCGTTCCGCTCGCCGCGCTCGGGGCGGGCGTTGTTGGCAGCGGTGGGGATGGCCTTGGCCGCCGGAGCGGGCTCAACGGCCCCCTTCTTCTTGGCCGGGCGGAGGGGGGTAGCCTCCGGGGCGGAGACAAAGTGGGGGTCAAACTTGGGCTGTGCATTGCTGCCGCGATTGGCAGCCTGCGCATTGCCGCCCTCACGGCGGCGGTTATTGGAACGGCGGTTTTCACTGCGTCCGCCGGGAGTGCGCTTCTGGTTTTCGTCCATACTGGTTTCCTCTTTTGCTTCGATTTTGGGCGCTTTTTGCGCCTTGGCGGTCTTTTCCGCCTTGGGCTGCTGGGCCTTCACCGCTTTGGCGGGCCCTGCCGCCTTTTCGGCCTTGGCCGGCTTCTCGGGTCTGGCTTCGACCGCTTCGGCTTCGGCCTTGGGTTTGCGGCCCCGCACCGGGGGGGCCGCCTTCACGGGGGCGGGCACGCCGTCCCAGGGGTGGCCGGAGATGACCGGGATTTTGCGGCGGTTCAGCTTTTCAATGCCGGCCAGATACTCCTGCTCCTCCGGGGCGCAGAAGCTGACGGCGGTGCCGTCCGCGCCCGCGCGGGCCGTGCGGCCGATGCGGTGCACGTAAGTCTCAGGCACCTCGGGCAGGTCGTAATTGAAGACGTGGGAAAGCTCGCTGATGTCGATGCCCCGGGCTGCGATGTCCGTAGCCACCAGCACCCTGGTCTTGCCCGCCTTGAAGCCCTCCAGCGCCGCCACCCGGGCGGACTGGCTCTTGTTGCCGTGGATGGCGGCAGCGGGGATGCCCTGCTTGGTGAGGTCTTTGGCGATCTTATCCGCGCCGTGCTTGGTGCGGCTGAACACCAGCGCGTTGACCACCGGGGGCTGCAGGTTTTTGATGAGCCAGGGCAGCAGGAACTTTTTGTTGCCCTTCTCCACAAAATACAGGCTCTGGTCGATGCGGTCCACCGTGCTGGAAACGGGGTCCACCTTCACAAAGGCGGGGTCCTTCAAAATGCCCTCCGCCAGCTGCTCGATCTCCTTGGGCATGGTGGCGCTGAACATCAGGTTCTGCCGTTCTTTGGGCAGCTTGGCGATGACCCGCTTCACGTCGTGGACAAAGCCCATATCCAGCATTCGGTCGGCTTCGTCCAGCACAAAGATCTCCACGTGGGAAAGGTCCACAAGGCCCTGGCCCACAAGGTCGTTCAAGCGGCCCGGGCAGGCGATCAAAATTTCAACACCCTTCTGGATGGCCTCCACCTGCGGGCCCTGCCCCACGCCGCCAAAGATGACGGTGTGGCGCAGCTTCTGGTACTTGCCATAGGCGGCAAAGCTCTCGCCGATCTGCAGCGCCAGCTCCCGGGTGGGGGTCAGGATCAGCGCGCGCACCGCGCCCTTTTTGCGGGCGGGAACGGCGTTGAGGCGGTCGAGCATGGGCAGCGCAAAGGCAGCGGTTTTGCCGGTGCCCGTCTGGGCGCAGCCCATCAGGTCCCGTCCTTCCAGCACCGGCGGGATAGCCGCCGCCTGGATGGGCGAGGGGTTCTCATAGCCCGCCTCCGCAATGGCACGCAGCAGGGGGGCGGACAGATGCAATTCGTTAAAAGTCATGGTTCTCCTATTGAGTTCTCCGCGTTATTCTACGATCTTGCGGCACTCGATGTAATAGCGTTTTTCCTCGGCGTGGCCCATGCTGAAGGTCTTGCGGGGCAGCACGCCGCCCATCACGATGCCTTTGAACAGATCGCTCTTTTCAAAAGGCGGCAGCAGGAAAGCCACCCCGCCCTGTTTGGTCAGGGCGCGGACGGCGGGCTCGTCGTGGACGTAGTCCACCCGGGCCTCCTTGTGGCGGGCGAGGAAATGCTCGATGAATTCATCAATGGTGCCCACGGTGAGGGGGGCCACGGGGTCCTCAAAGCTGAGGACATTGGTGATGTGGGGGCCTGCCAGCTGGAAGGGCTGCTGCTTTGCATCGCCAAAGCAGATGCCCGCCATGTTGGAGTCGCTCCATGTGATCAGTGCCAGCAGCACCGCGCCGCAGTCCACGTTGAACAGCACGCGGTGGATGGGTTCGATCTCGATGGCGTCCGAGTGGACGTTGCACACCTCGGCCAGGCAGTATCGGGCCGGGTGGTGCTCCCGCTGTTCGGGGGTCAGGGTAGGCTTCAGCTCCTCCCAGTAGGCTTTGGCCGAGGCCAGCGAGTGGTTGCCGTCGCCCACGGCGAGGGTCAGGGGTTTGCCGCCCTTCACCTGCGGATACTTGGCGTCAAAGGCCTCCTGGCTGCCCAGGGCGAGCACGGCGTTTTCGATCTGCTCCAGCAGCGCCGGGTCTTCCACGGCCCAGCCTACAATGTGGCCGCCGCCCAGCATCAGCTCGCCCTCGTACACCTTGCGCAGCCGGTCCTTCTGCGCCCCGATGGGCTCGATGAGGGTGCAGCCGGGGTCGTCGGCCAGCATCATGACGTGGGGCGTTTCCAGGCTGGCCCCCCGGCGCACCGCCACCCGGGGCGGGATGCGCTCCTCCACCGTCTTTTCGCTGGGGCGGATGGCGCGGCGGTCGCCCCGGGCATAGCTGTAGGCTTCGAGGTCGATCTTGCCCACGAGGCCCTGCCGCACCCGGCCGCTCTGCTCGGTGCGCTCCACGTACACAAAGCCGTCCACGGCCCGGGTGAGCACGCTGCGGCGGTAGTTGTCCATCGTCTCGTGGATCTTGGCGATGCGGGCGGGCACATCGTTTTCTTCCAGATACACCTCCGGCAGGATGAGGTTCAGCGCACTGGGCCCGCCTGCTGCCGCCTGTGCGGCCTTCTCCCAGTAGGCGGAGTCGCTGGTAAATTGATCGCAGGCCACACAGCCCCACTGCTCCAAGGGGATGTTCTCTGCAGGCAGCAGGATGTGGGCCGGAGAAAAGCAAGCGTTCTTGTTCATAGTCGATTCCTCGCTTTCGTGATTCCAAAGTAGCCGCAAGGCAGGAAAGGCCTCATTCAAAGCGGCCTGCCGCGTCGTCCCGGAGCACGGTGTGCTCCACGCCTGCGTCGGCCAGCTGCCGGGTCAGCGCGGCCCGGCCGGCCTCATCCAGCGTGGACGAAGCGGGCACCTCCACCAGCAGGTTCTTCATGCCCAGCTGGGCTGCCGGGGCCCCCAGCGCCGCGGCGGTGTCCGTCACCTGCGCGAGAGGATAGCCGTACCAGAGGGTGACGCTGCCGTCAAAGCGGGCCTGCCAGGCGGCAATGTCCGCCGCCAGCTGCCCGGCGCGGTCCACACCGTTGGTAGTGCCGTAGTCCTGCCTGCCGTTTGCTGCATGGGGGAACTGCACGTTTTCCAGCAGGACCTGCTCAAAGCCCAGGCCGTGAAGCTCTGCAATGAGGTCGCCGATGTACTGGACAGCCTCGGCAGAGTAGGGGTTCAGCCACGGGTTGCCGCCCGCCGAGGCCTTGTTGTCCAGCCAGAGGTATTCCTGCCCGGTGTAGCGGATGGCCATGCTGCGGACGGTGCGGGCGGCCAGGGGGTCTTTGAACGCCGCCAGCTGGGCCACGGGGGTCACGCCGCACTCCTTGAAGATGGAAGCGATGCGGGCCGGGTCCACAGGGGCTTCCGTCAGGCTGCCGGCTGCGGCGGGGACGGCGGAAGCGTAATAGACGCTGCCGGTGCTGTCCTTCAGCGGGATCACGGCGTACACCGTGCCCTGCGCCGCCAGCTGCTGGGCGGCGGCGCGGATGGCCGCCTCATCGGTGAGGGTCTTGGTATC
>RKCM01000019.1 GCA_014858325.1 Oscillospiraceae bacterium
CGCCGAGAACCGCAGCCGCGGCCGTGCCGCCTCTGCACCCCTCAAAAACGAAGACCCGGGCCTTGTGCTCATCAGCCGCCGCCCGCCCCAGCAGAAGTTTACCAGCTTTGAGGAGTATATGAACGCCCACGGCGGTGCTACCGCCCCCATCGAGGACCACAGCGAGGAGACCTAAATGGCAAATGCGTTTGCGCCCTGGTGCTGCCCGCTGTGCGGCAGGCCGCTTTCCGGCGATGCGGCCCTGAAATGCCCCGCCGGGCACAGCTTTGACCGGGCCAAAGAGGGCTACTGGCACCTGCTGCCCGTCCAGAACACCCGCACCAAGGCCCCCGGCGACAGCAAGGAGATGGTGGCGGCCCGCCGCGCCTTCCTCAGCGCCGGATATTACGGCGTGTTTGGGCAGGCGCTGGGGGAGCTGGCTTTGGAATACGGCGTGCCCGCCGACGAAAAAAGCCCGCTCCGCCTGCTGGATGCGGGCTGCGGCGAGGGCTGGTACGACCGCTGCATCGCCCAGCAGTTTGCCCGGGAAGGCAGGGGGCTGGAGCTGGCGGGCTTTGACATCGCAAAGCCAGCCGTGCGGCTGGCGGCCAAAGCCCTGCCCACCGCCCGCTACGCCGTGGCGTCCAGCTTCCACCAGCCGGTGCGCACCGGCTGGGCCGACCTGCTGCTGAACTGCTTTTCGCCCTTTGCGCGGGAGGAGTTTTTGCGGGTTTTGCGCCCCGGCGGTTTGCGCCCCGGCGGCAGGATGATCTACGTGGTGCCCGGGGCCGACCACCTCTACGAGATGAAGGCCGTCCTCTACGAAAAACCCTACAAAAACCCGGTGCAGCAGGTGGAGTACGAGGGCTTTTGCCCCATCGGCGAGCGGGAAGTGACGGACACCATCACCGTTCCCGCCGCCCAGCTGGAGGCACTCTTTGCCATGACGCCCTACTACTGGAAGACCCCCCGCGACGGCGCCCAGCGCCTGAAAGCCCTGCCGGAACTGACAACGAAGATCTCGTTTCGGTTCCTGGTGTTTGAAAAAGAATAAGCAAAAACCGCAAACAGCCTCCCGGCGTGAAAAACCGGGAGGCTGTTTGCGGTTGTGTGAGGAGCCGGAGAAGTCCGACGGAAGATCACTTCTTTTCGCCCTTGGTGAGGAGCTTTGCGTGCTCCAGGGCCGGGCGGAGAGCCAGATACAGCAGGACGACGCAGACGGTGGAGGCCACGCTGTTGACGAAGGTGACGCCTCCGGCGATCTTGCTCAGGGCCTTGGCAAGAGTGTATTCCTGACCGAAAATGTACACGTTGCGGAAATAGCCGAGGAACGGGTCGGTGATGACATTGAGCAGCAGGCCCGAGCCGGCGGCCACGATGACCTTGGGCAGGTAGCCCTTGGCGTGGGGGTCCAGATCCTTCAGCTTGAAGCCCTTGTGGGCCACTGCGCCGCAGGTGATGCCGATGATAAACTTGAGCACAAAGGTGGTGATGGCGTAGCCCGGGTCGCCCGCCAGGACATCGGCCAGCGCCAGGCCGATGGCACCGGCCAGACCGCCGGAGACGCCGTCCAGCAGCAGGGCGGTGAGGGCGGTGAAGGTGTTGCCCAGATGGAACGACGAGCCGCCGTAGAAGGGCACCCGGAAGAACAGGTAGGCCACAAGGCTCAGCGCCGCCATGACGCCTGTGAGTGCCAGCTCATGGACGGTGAAGGTGCGCTTATACAGCACACTGCCGAAAACGATCAGAATGACAACGACTGCCAGCAGCAGCCACATTGCGGTGGTAGACATGAGATTCCCTCCTATTTTAACGAAATACCCGAAATTCCTACAAAATCGATTGACTTTTTTGTCCTGAACGGGTATGCTCCTATTATATCCAAAACTGACCTCATGAAAATACCCAGAACAAAGATTTTTTATGGGGTCAGTTTGGCGCTTTGCGCAAAAAGAGGAGGGAGATCATGTTTCATTTGACGACGGCGCTGGACCCGGCTTCGGACACGCCCTTGTATGAACAGCTGTACGAAAGCCTGGCGGAGGCCATGCGGGCGGGGGAGCTTGCAGCAGGCACCCGGATGCCCGGCAAGCGGCGGCTGGCCGCGGAGCTTTCCGTCTCGGTGAACACCGTGGACGGGGCGTATCAGATCCTGGCGGCGGAGGGATATCTGGAAGCAAGGGAGCGCAGCGGCTTTTATGTGCAGGAGTATCTGGCTCTGCCCACCCGGCCCGAAACGACAAATGCGGCCCCCGGGCCCCGGGCGGCGGAGCCCCGGCCGGAGACCGTCGGGCCGTCTATAAAATACGATCTCTCCACCCGGGGCGTGGACCCGGAGCTGTTTCCCTTCCGCACCTGGGCGCGGCTGCAAAAGGAGCTGCTGTACTCCTCGCCCCAGCTGCTGACCCACGGCGACGCGCAGGGCGACCGGGAGCTGCGGCAGGCGCTGGCGGATTATCTGGAGGAGTACCGGGGAGTACAGTGCAGCCCGGAACAGATCGTGGTGGGGGCGGGCCTGGAATATCTGCTGGGCCTGCTGGCCCCGCTGCTGCCCGGCCCGGCGGCGGTGGAAAACCCCGGCTACCCACGGGCGAAGCAGGTGCTGGAAAACAACGGCGTGCCCTGCTGCTGCCTGCCCGTGGACGAAGACGGCCTCTCGGTGGCAGCGCTCTCGGCGTCCGGGGCAGCGGTGTGCTACATCACGCCCAGCCACCAGTTCCCCACCGGGGTGACCATGCCGGCGGGCCGCCGGGCAGAGCTGCTGCACTGGGCGGCCCGCCGCCCGGGGGAGCGGTACATCATTGAGGACGACTACGATTCCGAGTTCCGCTTCGACACCCGGCCCCTGCCCAGCTTGCAGGGGATGGCCGGGGCCGATGGGCCGGTGGTCTACCTTTCCACCTGCTCGCGCAGCCTTGCCCCCAGCATCCGCATTGCCTATATGGTGCTGCCGGAGCGTCTGCTGCCCCGGTGGCAGACGCTGTACCGGCTCTATTCCAGCCCGGTGGGGCGGTTTGAGCAGCAGACGCTGGCAAGGTTCATCAACGAGGGGTATTTTACCCGGCATCTGGCCCGGGAGCGGGTGGCCTACAAGGCCCGGCGGGACGCTCTGGCCGCCGCCCTGCGCGGAGCCTTTGGGCCCGCAGAGCTGACATTGAGCGGCCTGCACACCGGGCTGCACCTGCTGGCGGCGCTGAAGGATGCCCCAACCGACGCGGCTTTGCGGGCGGCAGCGGAAACAGCCGGGGTGCGGCTGAGCCTGCTGAGCGATTACGACCAGACCGGGGCGGCGCGGGACACCGGCACGCTGGTGCTGGGCTATGGCTCGCTGGCGGACGAGGCCTGCCCGGCGGTGGGCGAGACGTTGAAAAAGCTCTGCATCGCGGCGCGGGAAGCGTCCGTCAGGGTGTAACGGCCCGCTGCCGCGTCCCATTCCCCGGGCAATGCGTCGGAGAAAACGGGCGCAGCGTTGTTGGCGAGAAACTCCAGCGTTTCCTCCAGCACCAGCAGGTCCTGGGCGGAGAGGTCCGTCAGCAGGGCCGAGCTGTTGGCCCGCAGGGCGGCGGGCAGGGTGGTGGGGAGAAGTTCAAGGTCCTGGCGGAAAAAAGCGTCCCACACCGCCGCCCGGGCCGCGGCCTGCCGCTGGGGCGGGATGCTGCCCGGCGGGGCGGACAGAAACGCCTGCGCCTCCCGGACGCTGAGGCTCTGCACGGCCCCCGCT
>RKCM01000141.1 GCA_014858325.1 Oscillospiraceae bacterium
CTTCATCCGCACCACCGACGACTACCACATGGAGTCCTGCCAGAAGATCTTCACCAAGCTCTACGAGCAGGGTGACATCTACAAGGGGGAGTACACCGGCCACTACTGCAAGCCCTGCGAGAGCTTCTGGACCGACAGCCAGCTGGTGGACGGCAAGTGCCCCGACTGCGGCCGTGAGGTCTACGATGCCCACGAGGAAGCTTACTTCTTCAAGACCGGCAAGTATGCCGACCGCCTGCTGAAGCTGTACGAGGAGAACCCCCAGTTCATCCAGCCCGAGAGCCGGAAGAACGAGATGATCGCCTTCATCAAGCAGGGCCTGCAGGACACCTGCGTCTCCCGTACCTCCGTCAAGTGGGGCATCCCCGTCCCCTTTGACCCCAAGCACACCATGTACGTCTGGGTGGACGCCCTGAGCAACTATATCTCCGCCCTGGGCTACGGCAACGAGAAGTACCACGATTACGACAAGTTCTGGCCCGCCGACCTGCACATGGTGGGCAAGGAGATCCTGCGCTTCCACACCATCCTGTGGCCCGCCATGCTGATGGCGCTGGATCTGCCCCTGCCCAAGCGGGTGTTCGGCCACGGCTGGCTGCTGATGAACGGCGGCAAGATGTCCAAGTCCGTGGGCAACGTGGTGGACCCCGTGGTCCTGTGCGACCGCTACGGCGTGGACGCCATCCGCTACTTCCTGCTGCGGGAGATCCCCTTTGGCAACGACGGCATGTTCACCAATGAGGCCCTCATCAACCGCATCAACAGCGACCTGGCCAACGACCTGGGCAACCTGCTGAGCCGCACCGTGGCCATGTGCGAGAAGTACTTCGGCGGCACCGTCCGCAAGGCCGCCGGCACCGAGGCCATCGACACCGAGCTGGAGACCATGGTGAACGAGCTGACCGACAAGGTCACCGCCGACATGGACAGCCTGACCATCCCGCAGGCACTGATGGAGATCTTCGCCGTCATCCAGCGGGCCAACAAGTACATCGACGAGACCGCACCCTGGGCACTGGCCAAGGACGAGGCCAACAAGGCCCGGCTGGAGAGCGTGCTGTACCACCTGTGCGAGGCCCTGCGCGTGTGCGCCATCCTGCTGAACGCCTATCTGCCCTCCACCGCCCCCAAGATGATGGAGCAGCTGGGCCTGGATGCTGCCGCCCTCGACCTGGCCAAGACCGTTTACGGCGCACAGGAGACCTACACCGTCCACAAGGGCGACGCTCTGTTCCCCCGCATCGACGTGGCTAAGGAGATCGCCTACCTGAAGGAGCAGGACGAGAAGCGGAAGGCTGCTGCCGAGGCCGCCCGGAAGGCCAAGGAAGAGGCAGAGAAGCCCGCCGCCCCCGCTGCCGAGAGCAGCGTGGACTTTACCCACGAGGAAGAGATCAGCTACGACGATTTCTGCAAGGTGGAGCTGCGTGTGGCCGAGGTGCGCGCCTGCGAGACCCTGAAGGAGAGTAAGAAGCTGCTGCACCTGACCGTCTTTGACGGCGAGCGGGAGCGCTGCATCCTCTCCGGCATTGCCAAGTGGTTCAAGCCCGAAGACCTCATCGGCAAAAAGCTGGGCATCGTGTGCAACCTGGCCCCCCGCCCCATGATGAAGGGCAAGTACGTCAGCGAGGGTATGATCTTTGCTGCCGACACCGCCGACGGCGGCTGCTCCATCCCCTTCTACAGCGACGACACCCCTGTGGGTGCCCGCATCCACTGAGCCATGGGGAGCACAACGCTTTCCCGCGCTGAAAAGCTGGACAGTATTTTCGGCACGCCGCTGTTTGCGGTGCTGCTGGCCATTCTCTGCAACGTGCTGTGGGGGTCGGCCTTCCCCTTCATCAAGCTGGGGTACCGCCTCTTTGCCATAGAGGCCGCCGATACCCCCTCCATCCTCTGCTTTGCAGGCATCCGCTTCATGCTGGGCAGTGTTCTGGTGCTGGGCGGCAGTCTGCTTTTGGAGGGCAGGCTCCCCACCCTGCCCCGGGGCAGGGTGCTGGGCGAGTGCTGCTGCCTGGGCCTGTGGCAGACCACCCTGCAGTATGCCTTTTACTACATGGCCGTGGCCCGGCTCACCGGGGCCTTCGGCGGCATCCTCAACAGCACCCAGAGCTTTCTGGGCGTCATCTTTGCCCACTTTCTCTACGGAAAAGCCGACCGCATGACCCCGGCCAAGACGCTGGGCTGCATCGTGGGCTTTGCGGGCGTGCTCATCGGCACGCTGGGCAACCACGGCGGCGGCAGCGGCTTTGGCATCTTTGCCATGCTGCTGGCCACAGTGGTGTTCACCCTCTCGGGCCCGTGGAACAAATCCGTCACCCGGAAAGCCGACAGCTTTGCCGTCTGCTTTTTGAACCTCTTTGTGGGCGGCGCGGCCCTGTTTTTGCTGGGCACGGCGCTGGGCGGGCGGCTCCATCTGCAAAGCGCGCTGGCTCTGGTGGTCATGCTGTATCTGGCCTTCATCTGCGGGGCGGGCTATCTGCTCTGGGCCCTGCTGATGAAGAACAACCCCGTCAGCCGCATCTCCATCTTCGGCTTTGTGAACCCGGTGGTCAACGTGCTGCTGAGCGCCGTGCTCAACGGCGAAGCCCTGTGGCGCTGGCAGTATCTGGGGGCACTGGTCTTTGTCTGCATCGGCATCTGGCTGGTGAACAAGGCACCCGCCCGGAAGGAGGGCAACTGATGGGCCCCATCTTTGACACCCACGCCCACTACAGCGCCCGCGCCTTTGACGCCGACCGTTACACCTTGCTGGACAGCCTGCCCGCCAAGGGCGTGGTGGGGGTGTGCGAGCAGGCCACTCACTCCGGGGACGCTCCCCGGGTGCTGGAGCTGGCCCACCGCTATCCCTGGGTCTGGGCCGCCATCGGCATCCACCCGGAGAGCCTGCTGGCTGCCCAGGACTGCGGCGAGGAGGGCCCCGCCCCCACCGTCTCGGTCTACGGCGGCGACTGGGCGGCGGAGATGAAGGCGCTGGAGCCTTACTACGACGACCCCAAGGTGGTGGCCGTAGGCGAGTGCGGGCTGGATTACCACTGGCCTGTGCCCAAGGACGCCCAGCTGGCGCTGTTTGAGGCCGAGATCCGGCTGGCGCTGGAGCTGGACAAGCCCATCGTCGTGCATGACCGCAGCGCCCACGCCGATGTGTACGCCCTGCTGAAGCAGTACCGGCCCAAGGGCATCGTCCACTGCTATTCCGGCAGCGCCGAGGACGCGCTCTGGCTGGCCCAGCAGGGGCTCTACATCGGCTTTGGCGGGGCCTGCACCTTCAAGGGGGCCAAGCGTGCCGCCAAGGCCATTGCCGCCCTGCCGCTGGAACGCATCGTGCTGGAAACCGACTGCCCCTATATGGCCCCGGAACCTATCCGCGGCACCCGCTGCGACAGCTCCCTCATCCAGTATGTGGGAGAGTATGTGGCGCAGGTCAAGGGTGTTGCGGCAGACCAAGTGTTCCAGATCACCTGTGAGAATGCAAGAAGGGTATACGGCCTTCCTGCTTCTGTATAAACACAACAACAAACTACAAACAGTCAATAAGGAGAACTCACTTATGAAAGCTCGTATTCCCAAACACCGCGAATTCATCATCAACTTCCCCGACACTGTTGACAACGCCAAGGCCAACGAGGGCTGGGCAAAGCTGCAGCAGATCGTGGAGGACTACAAGAAGGACCAC
>RKCM01000173.1 GCA_014858325.1 Oscillospiraceae bacterium
AAAAGGACCCGCCCCACCACAAACCCGAGCCCACCCCGCCCCGGGAGCACACAATGCCCTTCCCGGACGAAAAACTCCCGAAACGAGGGATGATCTTGCTGGTACTTCAAGCCATTTTGAGCGTGGCCGCGCTGGTGCAGCTCTGGCGCACCCAGATGCTGCCCGCGCTCTATCTCGTCCTCATCACGGCGCTGCTGGCGCTGCTCTGGCTGCTGGTCAAGCGGTGTCAGGAGTACCGCACGGCGGGCATCGTCTCCCGCGTGTTCTCGGTCCTGCTCTGCGGGGCGCTGGCGCTGGGCTGCGTCTGGGCCCAGCAGGGTCTGGCCGCTCTGGGCAGCGTCACCTCCGGCGTCCTCACCGGCGTGGAGGCCAACAAGATCACCAAGGAGCCCTTTGTGGTGTACCTTTCCGGCGTGGACAACCGCGGTGAGCTGACGGAAAAGGCCCGCAGCGATGTGAACATCCTTGCCGTGGTCAACCCCACCACCAAGCAGGCGGCCCTCATCAACACCCCCCGCGATTACTATGTCGATCTGGCAGGCACCGACAGCAAGGATAAGCTGACCCATGCCGGCCTGTACGGCGTGGAGACCAGCATGGCCACGCTGGGCAACCTCTACGGCGTGAATGTGGACGACTACATCCGCATCAACTTTGCAGGCTTCATCAGCATCATCGACGCCATCGGCGGCGTGGATGTGTACTCCGACCAGGCCTTTACCTCCGTGGGCAGCCCCGGCTACTACGACCCCACCACCTTTGCCGAGGGCTGGAACCATCTGGACGGCAAATCCGCACTGGCCTTTGCCCGGGAGCGCCACGCCTTCAAGACCGGCGACATCCAGCGCGGCATCAACCAGATGAAGGTCATCGACGCCATGGCCGAGAAGCTGAAATCCCCGGCCCTGCTGATGAGCTTTTCCAAGCTGATGGACGCCATGTCCGATTGCTTTGTGACGAGCCTCTCGCAGGAGCAGATCTCCGCCCTCGTTCGGATGCAGCTGGGCGATCTGTCCAGCTGGGACATCCAGAGCTACAGTGTCACCGGCACGGGCGGCAAGAGCAGCAAGTGTTATTCCGCCAAGGGCCAGAGCCTTTACGTCATGAAGCCGGACGAAAACTCCGTCAATGAGGCCAAGGCCCTCATCGCAGCGGTGCTGGGCGGCGAGGACAAACTTACCAGCACCAGCCAGACCCCCGAGAAGACCGATGTGCACACCCCGACAGCCGACCCCAACGCCGCCGCGTCGGTGCCTGAGGAGAGCCCGGACAGCGTCGTGCTGGAGGAGCCCGCTGAGTCTGTGCCCGAGGAAACGCCCGCCGACAGCGAAGCACCCACCCAGAGCCCAGCGGACGGGGAGCAGAGCGCTTCCACCGAAGTGCCGCCCGCCGAGACCGAGCAGCCCGCCGAAACGCCCGGCGAGAGCGGCGACAGCTCCTTCTCCATGCCCAGCCAGGAGCAGCTGGAGCAGGCCGCCTCTTCCCTGCATCAGGCCGCTTCCACGGTGCTGGACGCCCTGTTCGGCTCCAGCGCCTCCTCGGAGAACAACGAGGCCGCATAACACCCCTTGCATGACAAAGCCCCTGCAAGTTTTTACGCTTGCAGGGGCTTTTTTGAGCTTTTTACTTCAGGATCTCGTCCAGCACGCTCTGGCCGTCCAGAGTGGCGGCGTCCACGCCCAGATACGCGCAGATGGTCTGGGCGATGGTGCCAAAGCAGAGCTTGGTGCCCAGGTCCACGCCGGGCTTGACGCCCTTGCCGCAGATGAGGTAAGGCACATACTCGCGGGTGTGGTCGGTGGTCTTGGTGTAGGAGGGGTCGCAGCCGTGGTCGGCGGTGACCATCAGGAGGTCGCCCTCCCGCATCCCGGGGATGAAATCGGCCAGGAAGCGGTCGAACTCGGTGGCAGCGGCGGCGTAGCCCGCCACATCCCGGCGGTGGCCGTAGAGCATATCGAAATCGACAAGGTTCACGAAGGCCAGACCCTCGAAATCGCGGGTCTGCAGGGCCTTGGTAAAGGCGATGCCGTTGGTGTTGCCGGTGGTCTTGATCTTTTCGGTCACGCCCTGACCATCGAAGATATCAAAGATCTTGCCCACCGCGATGACGTCCTTGTCGGCGGCCTTCAGCAGGTCCAGCATGGTGGCGCGGGGCGGTTTGAGGCTCAGGTCGTGGCGGTTGGTGGTGCGGTAGAAGGTGTCCGCCGTCCTGCCCAGGAAGGGCCGGGCAATGACGCGGCCCACGCCGTACTCGCCCTTGAGCATCTCGCGGGCGATCTCGCAGTAGCGGTACAGCTCGTGCACGGGGACAAGCTCCTCGCTGGCTGCCACCTGGAACACGCTGTCCGCGCTGGTGTAAACGATGAGGGCATCCTCCTTCAGGGCCTGCTCGCCGTAGTCCTTCAGCACCTGGGTGCCGGAGTAGGGCCGGTTGCAGAGCACCTTGTGGCCGGTCTTCTCCTCAAACTCCCGGATGAGCGCATCCGGGAAGCCGTTCGGGAAGGTGGGCAGGGGCCTCGGGCTGACAACGCCTGCGATCTCCCAGTGGCCGATGGTGGTATCCTTGCCCATGCTCTGCTCCTGCAGGCGGGCAAAGGCACCGATGGGGGCAGGGCATTTTTCTCCGGCCGTCACGCCGTCGATGTTGAACAGGCCCAGTTTTTGCAGGTTGGGGCAGTTGAAATTGGGGTGTGCCGCAATGGCCCCCAACGTGTTGGTGCCCGCATCGCCAAAGGCGGCCGCATCCGGCTCGGCGCCGATGCCAAAGCTATCCAGCACGATCAGAAAAACACGCTTTTCCATAGTATGGTGTCCTCCATGCATTCATTTTCTTGCGTTCAAAAAGTGAGACTTTTTCTTGGTTCTATTATAGGCCCTGCGCTCCCTTTTCGCAAGCCGAAAATTCGACACTTGCGATAAAATCTTGCAGGATTCTTGGCAAATATTTTTCTTGCTCTATTGTATCCAAGCGTTTATAATATAAAGTGGAATGGTTTGATGAGCAGACCCGATTCCAAAGGCATTGGGAGGATGTAGTTCCCATTGCGGCGTAAGAGAGAGTAAACAAAAGAGACGTAGTAGGAGGTATATATTATACTATGCGCAAAACCAAGATCATCTGCACCCTGGGCCCGTCCACCGATAAGGACGGTGTGCTGCGCGAGCTGGTCGCCAGCGGCATGAATGTCGCCCGTTTCAACTTTTCCCACGGCTCCTATGAGGAGCACAAGGGCCGTCTGGACAACCTGAAGGCCATCCGTGCCGAGCTGGGCAAGCCCGTGGCCGCCCTGCTGGATACCAAGGGCCCTGAGATCCGCCTGAAGGAGTTCAAGAACGGCGTCGAGATGCTGGAGGCCGGCCAGACCTTCACCCTGACCACCCGCGAGGTAGAGGGCACCAAGGAGATCTGCTCCATCACCTACAAGGATCTGCCGCAGGATGTGCAGGCAGGCGGCACCATCATGCTGGACGACGGCCTCATCAAGCTGCGCATCGAGAAGGTCACCGACACCGACATCACCTGCACCGTGCTCAACAGCGGCAAGATCAAGACCAAGAAGGGCGTCAACGTGCCCGGCGTCCACCTCTCCATGCCCTACCTGAGCCAGCGCGACCGCGACGACATCATCTTCGGCGTGCAGCAGGGCTTTGATTT
>RKCM01000113.1 GCA_014858325.1 Oscillospiraceae bacterium
GTCCTCGCCCCGGACGCCGAGGCAGACGCGGATCTTTGTGAACCGCAGCGCCCCGAAAACCGCCCGCATCAGCCGCCCGGCCCCCTTTAAGATGGTGCAGACGATGTGCAGGGTGAGCTTCGCCTTTTTGCGGGGCGGAGTCGCCTTTTTGGGCTTTGGGGGCCTGGCCGCCTTGGCGGCGGCTTTTTTCGCCTTGCGTTCCGCCCGCCAGGCGGCAAACCTTGCTTTGAGCTTTCCCCAAAAGCCTTTGGGCTCTTCGGGCGGGGCGGCGGGAGGCTCCGGCTTCGGATACTGAAAAACCGGCAGGGTGATGCCCAGCGCGCCTGCACGGACGGTGAGAACGTCCTTTTCCCACGCAACCTCCGCGCAGAAGGGGCAGAGCAGCGCCAGTGCCAGCAGCACCAGCACCGCCGCCAGCAGGATGCCCAGTCCTTTCAGCAAGAA
The DNA here is from genome assembly GCA_014858325.1 of Oscillospiraceae bacterium. Classification (GTDB taxonomy): domain Bacteria; phylum Bacillota; class Clostridia; order Oscillospirales; family Ruminococcaceae; genus Faecalibacterium. The sequence continues at coordinate 445 of RKCM01000113.1, forward strand.
TAGCAGCGCAGCCCCCAGCGCACCGAGGACGGACAGCCAAGCACTCATGTCGTTCCCTCCCCTGTGGTTTCATGCGGCACCGGCGGCAGGTCGGCCAGACTGGACAGGCCGAAGCAGCGCAGGAAGGTGTCGGTGGTGCGGAAGGCCACCGGGCGGCCCGGCAGATCGAGCCGGCCCGCTTCCTCGATGAGGCCCTTTTCCAGCAGGCCCGACACGCTGGACGAAGAATCCACGCCGCGCACCTGCTCGATGAAGGCGCGGGAGACGGGCTGGTTGTAGGCAATGACCGTCAGCGTCTCCATGGCAGCGGGGCCCAGCGGCACAGCGCGGCGGGCGTCCAGCAGGCGGCGGATGCAATCGGCCCACTCCGCCTTGGTGGCCAGCTGCCAGCGGGTATCGAGGTGGAGCAGGCACAGGCCGCTGCCTTCCCGCTGGCAGCGGGTGCGCAGCTCTTCCAGCGCCGATTCCACCGCAGCCTGCGGCAGCTGGAGCGCCTGCGCCAGCTTATCGGCCCCCACGGGGTCTGCCGCCGCAAAAAGCATGGCCTCCACGGCAGCTTTGATCTGTTTCTGATTCATTTTGTCTCCTTTGTGCGTTCCAGGCGGCCCCGGTGGACAGCCAGCTGACCGTCGTCGCCCAACTGTACCCGCCCGCCGCGCACCAGCTCCAGCAGGGCCAGAAAGGTGGCCACATTGGCCCCCCGGCTCTGGCGGCGGGAAAACAGCTGGCTCATTTTTGCCGCGCCGCCCGTCAGCAGCCGCCGCAGGATGTACACCACCCGGCTGCTGACCGACACCTGCGGCGCGGAGACCAGCGGCTCAAACTGCGCCTGCGTAGGGGCGGGCCGCAATGGCTTGCGGCCCGCCAGCGCCGCCCATTGGTCCGCCAGCAGCTGGGGCGAGTGGTGGAGGGCATAGGTCTGGTCCCACTCCAGCTCCACGGGCCGACGGACGAAAACGGTGCTTGCCTCGCCCCGCGCCCGCAGCTGCGCCGCCATCCGGCGGCACTGGTCGTACTCGATGAGCTGGCCCGTCAGCTCCTGCTTCATCCGCTCGCCCTCTTCGCTGCGGGGCAGCAGCAGGTAGCTCTTCATCTCCACAAGGTGGGCCGCCATCTCAATGAAGCTGCTGGCCGCGTCCGGGTCCACCGCCTGTGCGGCCTCCACCGTGCGGGTGTATTGGTCAATAAGCTGCAGGATCGGGATGTGGTGCAGGTCCATCTTGTGCTTTGCCACAAGGGCCAGCAGAAGTTCCAGCGGGCCCTCGAAATCTTCCAGCCGGAAGGTCAGTTCCTCTGCCATCAGATCACCGTCCCGACGCTGGCGTAATAGGCCGAGAGGGCGATCTTATCGATGTACCCGGTGCAAAGGTCCAGCAGGTCCCACATCACATCGTTCATCACGCCGAGGGGGGCATCCAGGAAGCCGCTCCACACCGCCGCCAGCAGCACGATGAGGATGGCTTTTTCGTACCGCATGACGCCGAAGTAAAGGCGCGGGGGCAGCACGGCCAGCAGGATGCGGCTGCCGTCCAGCGGGGGCACCGGGATGAGGTTGAAGACCGCCAGACCGATGTCCATGTACACCAGGTATTGGCAAAAACGCGCCGCCAGATACGCGGCAGGGGTGGCGGGAGCCCAATAATAAAGGAGCTTCCACCCCACCATGCCCAGATACGCCAGCAGCAGGTTTGCCACCGGGCCCGCCAGCGCGGTCAGCGCCATGCCGGCCTTGGGATTTTTGAAATTGCGCGGGTCGGTGGAGACGGGCTTTGCCCAGCCTACCCCGGCCACGATCATGCAGAGGGTGCCCAGCAGGTCAAAATGCCGGAACGGGTTGAGGGAGAGTCTCCCCTCCCGTTTGGCGGTATCGTCGCCCAGCAGCCAGGCCGCCAGTGCGTGGCCTGCCTCGTGGAAGGGGATGGCCACCAGCGTGACTGCGGCGCGGATGAGGTAATAAATGCCCTGTGCTGTCATATCGTTCTCCTAACCGATCAAATATACAAGGACATTGTACTATTTTTTCGCGCATTCGGCAAGCGTTTGGGCCCCCGGAGAAAAACTTTGAAAAAGAAGCCGAAAAAATCAAAAAAACGCTTGCATTTTGTTCCGCGTTCTGGTAAAATAGTCAAGCTGATTATTTTGAATTCCCTATTTCACTGCTAGGAGGTGCATCTACCATGGCAAAATGTGAATGCTGCGGCAAGGGCGTTACCTTTGGTATCAAGGTTTCTCACTCCCATCGCCGTTCCAACCGTACCTGGAAGCCGAATGTCCGTCGTGTCAAGGCGGTCGTGGAGGGTTCTCCCAAGTATATCTACGCATGCTCCCGCTGCCTGCGCGCTGGCAAAGTTACCCGCGCTGTCTAAGTTGGTGTATGTCGCCGGTCACTTTGTCGAGTGACCGGCTTTTTGTTTTACCCAGGAGGAACGATTTATGGCACTGCCCAGTGACCCGATCATGCTGCTGAGCGTGGTCAACCTGAAACTGCGCGATTTCTACCCCAGCCTTGACGCTCTGTGCGAGGACCTGGAGGCCGACAAAGCGGCCCTGTGCGCCGCCCTTGCCGCCGTGGGGTACGAGTACGACGCCCAGCGCAACCAATTTGTCTGACGAGGAGGAACCCACCATGGATGGCACGTATTATAAGGAGTGGAGCGCGGCGCTCCACCGCGAGATGGAGTTCAAGCGCTACGGCCACGGCGGCACCCCGGTGCTGGCCCTGCCCGCCCGGGGCGGCCGCTTCTACGATTGGGAGAACAACGCCCTGCCCGAGGCTGTGGCCGCCCTGCTGCAGGCCGGGAAGCTGCAGCTCTTCTGCGCCGACGGCATCGACGCCGAGAGCCTGCTGGCGGGCAACGATACGCCCCGCCGCCGGGCCGAGATGCAGGAAAAATATTTCTGCTACCTGACCGAGGAGCTGGCTCCCCGCATTCTGGAATTGACCGCCGCACCCAAAGCAGCGGACGCAAAAGCGGAGGAAGCCGACAAGGCCGAGGAGAAACCCGCGCTCTGGTGCGCGGGCGTGGACACCGGGGCCTACCAGGCCGTCAACTGCCGCCTGCGCCGCCCCGCCCTCTTTGCGGGAGCCATCGGCCTTTCCGGCCTGTACGACGCTGCCCGCTTCTTCGGCGGCGAGGCAGACGACCTCATCCTCCGCAACAGCCCGCTGAAGGCCTTGCCGGAAAACGGCATCTACGACCGCA
>RKCM01000051.1 GCA_014858325.1 Oscillospiraceae bacterium
GTCCTGCTGGCAGTCTGCCATCTGGCTGGCCATAAAGCGGCTCCAGATCATGCGGTAGAGCTTGGCGGTGTCGCCGCTGATGCTCTTGTCCACCTCGTCGGGGGTCAGGGAGGGCACCGAGGGCCGGATGGCCTCATGGGCGTCCTGGGCCGCCGTGGCGCTCTTGGTCTTCCAGGTGCGCTTGTAAGGGCAGATATAGGCTTCGCCGTAGGCCCCGGCAATATACTCCTTGGCAGCGGCCACGGCTTCGTCCGAGATGCGGAGACTGTCGGTACGCATATAGGTGATCAGACCCATGGTGCCGTGCCCCGCGATGTCCACGCCTTCGTACAGGGTCTGGGCGGCCCGCATGGTGCGGGTGGCCGTGAAGCCCAGACGGCGGGAGGCCTCCTGCTGCAGCGTACTGGTGATGAAGGCCGGGGTGGGCTGCTTGGAGCGTTTCCCCTTTTTCAGCTCGCCCACGGTGTACTCGGCCCCCTGCAGGCCCTGCTCGATGGCGCGGGCCTCAGCCTCGCTGTGGGGCAGCAGCTTTTTGCCGGAAGCGTCGGAGGAGAGCCGGGCCGTGAAGCTCTTGTGCCCCACGCCGAAGCTGGCGTCGATGTTCCAGTATTCCTCGGGCTTGAAGTTCTCGATCTCTTTTTCGCGGTCGTCGATGATGCGGACGGCCACGCTCTGGACGCGGCCCGCCGACAGGCCCCGGCGGACCTTCCGCCACAAAAAGGGGCTGAGCTTGTAGCCCACCAGACGGTCCAGCACGCGGCGGGCCTGCTGGGCGTTGACAAGGTCTTCGTCGATGGCGCGGGGGTGGGCCATGCCCTCCTTCACGCCCTTTTTGGTGATCTCGTCAAAGGTCACGCGGTTGTCCCCGTGGGGGTCGAGGCCCAGGATGTTGGCCAGATGCCAGCTGATGGCTTCGCCCTCACGGTCCGGGTCGGTGGCCAGGATGACGCCGTCCGAGTGCTTGGCCTTGCTTTTGAGCTCCTTGATGAGCTTTTCCTTGCCCTTGATGCTGATGTACTGGGGGGCATAATCGTGCTCGACGTCGATGCCCAATTGCGAGGCGGGCAGGTCCCGGATATGGCCCATGCTGGCCGTCACCTCGTAGCCATCGCCCAGATATTTGCCAATGGTCTTCGCCTTTGCAGGCGACTCCACGATCACCAGTTTTGACATAATGTTTCTCCTTATTTATGATAAAAACCCTCTCCGTCGTTGCTTCGCAATGCCACCTCTCCCGAAGGGCGAGGTCTTATCCTTCTAAATTTTTACGCAGTATGAGCTCCCCCCTCGGGGGAGCTGGCAAAGCCGCAGGCTTTGACTGAGAGGGTTAAAATTCCACTTTAGTTATTTGCACTCCCGTGCAGAATATACCGTTTGCCCGGCAGGCAGAGCACCTGGCCGGAAAGCTCCAGTTTCATCAAAGTGCCCAGCAGCAGTGCCGTGGGCAGGCCGCTTTCCGCCCCCAGCTCCTCCACGCCCTTGGCAGTGCTGCCCACGCAGGCCAGCACCCGGCGCTCGTTGTCGCTTAAGGGTGCGGGGGCCTGTTTGGGCGCAGCGGGCTGTCCGGCGGTGCGGTTCAGCCCCAGCACCCCAAAGAGGTCCTCGGCCCGGCAGACGGCCTTGGCCCGCCCCTCCCGCAGCAGGGCGTTCGTCCCTGCGCTTTTGGGCGAGTAGATGCTGCCCGGCACGGCGAAAACGGGCTTGCCGTACCGCTCGGCATGGGCCACGGTGGACATGGTGCCGCTCTTCTCCTGGGCTTCCACCACCACCAGCGCACTGGACAGGGCCGCAATGAGGCGGTTGCGCTGCAAAAAGCCGTTGCGGCCCACGGGCTCCGTCTCGGGCGGGTACTCGCTGATGACGCAGCCCTTCTGCTCTATTTTGCGGCGCAGCTCCCGGTTGGAGGCCGGGTAGGTGCGGTCGATGGGGACGCCCAGCACCCCGATGGTGGGGGCATTTTCCTTCACGGCCGCCCGGTGCCCGGCGCTGTCCAGCCCATCGGCCAGCCCGCTGACGAGGATGGCCCCGGCTTTTGCCAGCGCGCTGCCCAGGTCATCGGCCGCCTGTCGGCCATACTCCGAGGGGTTCCGGGTGCCCACCATCCCCACGGCGGCAGGCTCGTTGAGCCAGCGCGGGTCGCCGGTGCAGTAGAGCACCAGCGGCATATCGGGGATGCGGGAAAAAGCCAGCGGATAGTCCGGGTCATCGTAGGGCAGGATGCGGATGCCCCGGGCCGCGCACCGCCGGGCATAGGCCCGGTAATGCAGCGGGGTGTTGTCGGGCTGGTTGGCCCGCTCGGCGGCGGGCTTGCCCATGGCCTGCCGGAAAGCGTCGGTCTCCCGTGCCTCCCAGGCTTCCTGCGCCCCGCCAAAGGCGTCCAGCACCTGCCCGGCCCGGCCGCTGCCCGCGCCAAGGCTCCACGAAAGCCACAGCCAGCACAGCAGCGGCTCCGGGGCAGGCTCGGCGGGGTAAAGGCTGGTTTGGCCCAGGCCCGGGCCGCTCACAGGCTCTCCTCCCGGAAATGCCACAGCAGGATGCTGCCCGCAATGCCCGCGTTCAGGCTCTCCACCCGGTCCGTCATGGGGATGCGGACGGTGCCATTGCAGGCCGCGATGGTCGCATCGGTCAGGCCCTGCCCCTCGCTGCCGATGACGACGCACACCCCGCCGGGGTAGCTGGCCTTTGCGGCGCTCAGGGGCTGGGACTGGTAGAGGGCGGCGGCAAGGCAGGTGATGTTTTTCGCCCGCAGGGCCGCGATGGTCCCGGGCATTTCGCCCGCCTCGATGACGGGCACCCGCACCGCCGCCCCCATGGAGGCCCGGAGGGTCTTGGGGGCCCAGACGCTGGCGCAGCCGTCGCTGAGCAGCACGCCGTCAAAGCCAAAGGCGGCGGCGGAGCGCAGCAGCGTGCCCACGTTGCCGGGGTCCTGCACCCGCTCCAGGGCCAGATACCGCCCGCCGGGCTTCACCTCGTCCAGCGTGTGCACCGGGGTGCGGAACACCCCGAACACCCCCTGATGGGTGCCCACGTCGGCCAGCTTATCGGCCACGTGGTCCTCCACCAGATAGTGCTCGCCGGGCAAGCCTTCCAGCTCCGGGCATTTTTCCAGCGCCGACGCCGTATAATATAAGGTTTCGAGCTCGGCCCCGCGGCACAGCTCCGGGCAGAGCTTGCGCCCCTCGGCGAGGAAGCGCCCCTCGCTGCGGCGGAACGCTCCGCTCTGGCCCAGGCGGCAGGCGTACTTGATCTTTGCGTTTTCCCGGCTGGTGATTTTCTCGGTCATGCTGCCCTCCCGCAGATACAAAAAGGACGCCCGCGTAATTCCTACGCGCGGGCGTCACAAAAGGTCTTTATCAGGCGTTCTTCACGGTCTCGACCAGAGCGGCAAAGCTCTTGGGATCGTTGATGGCCATCTCGCTGAGCATCTTGCGGTTCAGCTCAATGCCGGCCTTCTTCAGGCCAGCCATGAAGGTAGAGTAGTTCAGGCCCAGGGGGCGAACAGCGTTGTTGATGCGGCAGATCCACAGGTTGCGGAACTGACGCTTCTTCATGCGGCGGCCAGCCAGAGCGTAGTTGCCGCTCTTCATGACCTGCTGCTTGGCCATCTTAAAGTGCTTGCTCTTGCAGCCATAGAAGCCC
>RKCM01000067.1 GCA_014858325.1 Oscillospiraceae bacterium
TCCATCACCGGCAACTCCACCAACCCCGTCCGCTTCCAGCATCTGGTCGCCGGCACCTACAAGAAGTGGGCCATCGAGAACGGCAAGAAGTACTTCTCCGTTGCTTCCGGCGGCGGCACGGGCCGTACCCTGCACCCCGATAACGTGGCTGCCGGCCCCGCCAGCTACGGCCTGACCGACTCTCTGGGCCGCGTCCATGGCGATGCTCAGTTCGCAGGTTCTTCCTCTGTGCCCGCACACGTGGAAATGATGGGCCTGATCGGCATGGGCAACAACCCCATGGTCGGCGCTACCGTTGCCTGCGCTGTGGCTGCAGCACAGGCCAACGCCTAAGCGCTCCTACTCCCTAAGTTCGGCAAAGAGGGCTGCTTTCCGAATGAGCAGCCCTCTTTTTTTGCTGAGATGTTCGCACTGTCAAACAACTGCAAAATAACGAAGGAAACAGAAGAATCATGAAAAGTTCGATGAAGAAGATCCTCCTCGCTGTGGCGATGGTGGTGGTGGTCGCAGCCGGTCTGCTGGTGTACACCGCTTCCAAGGGCACCACCAGCGTGGGCACCGCCAAGGGTTTTGGCGGCGATGTGACCGTTACCCTGACCCTTGCCGACGGCAAGATCACCGGCTGCACCGCTGAGGGCAAGGATGAGACCGAGGGCGTGGGCTCCACGGCCATCGATCAGCTGCCCGGCGCCATCGCCGAGAGCGGCAGCATCGCGGTGGATGGCGTTGCAGGCGCCACCGTGACCTCCAACGCCATCAAGGAGGCTGCTGCGGCCGCTCTGACCGCTGCCGGCCTGAACCCCGCCGATTTCCAGACCGCTGTGGCTGCCTCCGGCGAAAAGGCCGAGGATAGCACCGTGGAGGCCGACGTGGTCATCGTGGGCGCAGGCGGCGCAGGCATGACCGCTGCCATCACCGCTGCCAACGAGGGCAAGAGCGTTGTCGTCGTGGAGAGCCAGGCCATGGTGGGCGGCAACTCCGTCCGCGCGACCGGCGGCATGAACGCGGCCAAGACCGTGTATCAGGATGAGAACGAGTTCGGCGAGTCTGCCGGTGTCGAAAAGACCCTGAAGACCGCTGCTGAAAAGTACGCCGACAACGAGACCATCACCGCACTGGCTGCCACCGTGGCCGAGCAGTGGGCGGCTTATCAGGCCAACCCCACCGGCTACTTTGACAGCGTGGAGCTGATGGAGCTGGATACCATGATCGGCGGCAAGGGCATCAACGATCCCGCTCTGGTGGAGACCCTGTGCGAGGGCACCGCAGACGCCATCGACTGGCTGGATGAGAACGGCATCACCCTGCACAACGTGTCCAGCTTTGGCGGTGCATCCGTCAAGCGCATCCATCGCCCGGTGGGCGACGACGGCAAGGTCGTCTCCGTGGGCTCCTACATGATCCCCCGCCTGCAGCAGGCCTGCGAGAAGGCAGGCGTCCAGATCCTGCTGAGCACCACCGCAGAGGAGATCCTCACCGACGGCGGCAAGGCTGTGGGCATCAAGGCCACCGGCGCTACCGGCGAGACCGTCACCGTCAACGCCAAGGCTGTGATCCTGGCTTCCGGCGGCTTCGGCGCAAACCTGGATATGGTGGTGGAGTATAAGCCCGAGCTGAAGGGCTTCATGACCACCAACGCACCCGGCATCCTGGGCCAGGGCATTGCCATGGCACAGGCCATCGGTGCAGACACCGTGGATATGGACCAGATCCAGATCCACCCCACCGTCCAGTACGACAGCGCTGCCCTCATCACCGAGGGTCTGCGCGGCGACGGCGCCATCCTCGTCAACGCCGAGGGCAAGCGCTTCATCGACGAAGTGGGCACCCGTGACGTGGTCTCCGCCGCTGAGGTGGCACAGACCGGCGGCTACAGCTGGCTGGTCGTGGACCAGAAGATGGCAGACGCATCCAGCGTCATCCAGGGCTACATCAAGAAGGGCTACACCGTTGAGGGCAAGACCTACGAGGAGCTGGCAGAGGCTATGGGCGTGGACAGCGCTGCATTTGCCGAGACCATGGCCAACTGGAACCAGTGCGTGGCGGATAAGACCGACGCCGAGTTTGGCCGCACCAGCTTTGCAAACCCGCTGGATACCGCACCCTACTATGCCATCAAGGTCACCGCAGGCGTGCACCACACCATGGGCGGCCTGAAGATCGACACCAACACCGAGGTGCTGGATGCCGATGGCAACGCGATCCCCGGCCTGTTTGCAGCAGGTGAGATCACCGGCGGCGTCCACGGTGCAAACCGTCTGGGCGGCAACGCTGTGGCCGACTTCACCGTCTTTGGCCGCATTGCCGGCAAGGCTGCCAGCGATTACGCTGCATGAAACGCCTGAAAACCTGGCAGAAAAACCTGCTTTTTGCGCTGGTCGTGTTGGTAGCAGCGGCGCTGCTGCTGGCGATGTACCGTGCGCAGGCCCCCCAGGCGGAAGCGCTGGAGGCCGTGGTCGATTTCGGCGACGGCATCACCGAGACGCTCCCGCTGGGGGAGGACCACGATTACCTGTATGAAGTGGGCGGCTATGTCGTCCATTTGCAGGTAAAAGACGGGGCCATCGCCTTCCTCGACAGCCAGTGCCCGGACCATGTGTGCGAGCAATTCGGCTGGCTGCGCGAAGAAGACGCCTGGGCCGCCTGCGTCCCCGCCGGGGTGTATGTGCAGGTAAAGAAAGCTGCGCAATAAAGCAGAAGAAGCAAAAAACGGCAGAGCCTCCACCTTTGTGAGGGCTCTGCCGTTTTGCGTAGGGGTGCATTGGCGGAAGACCGGGGAATGGGGCCGGATCGGCTGAAGGTGGAAATGCGCTGCCTGCCGCATCCAGGACCAAAGCCAAAGGGCCCGTACCATTTCGGTACGAGCCCTTTTTATAGAGATACAGAAAAGAGAAGATCACTTGACGTAGCGGCCGGAGCAGATGTTCTTACAGCAGGCGCTGATGGGAAACCAGCTGCAGTCGCGGCAGATATCGGCCAGGATCTCGGGGGTGGCTTTCTGGTCGATGGCCCGGATAAGGTCCTGATAGACGTATTCCTTTTCTTCCAGGCCGAAGTACTCCACCGTTTTGCGGTCGAACCGCTTCACTTTCTCCTGGGTGTCGCACAGGTCCTCGCCCTGTTTGTGGGGGCAGCAGGAGCAGAGCGTATCGGTGGAGAAGGTGAGCCGGATGGTGGTGCCGGGCACCTCCCGCAGCTGGTGGACGATGTCGTTCATGTGGACGACGAAATCGTCGCTGTAGCCGTGGCCGGAGTAACCCTGGCTGCACAGCAGGTGGTGCGGACGCAGGACGATGCTCATGCGGTCTTCAGCCCGGGAATCCGTTTCCGCAGATTGAGACCCAGCAGGGATGCCAGCACAGCCTTGAGGATGGCGGTGGGGATGAAGGGCAGCACGCAGGCAGAGATGCCGACGGCCACGGTGCTGTGAGCCACCACCACGAACATGGCCACGCCGATGACGTAGTTGATGACGGTGCCGAGGACGAGAAAGACCACGAAAGCGCCCTTGAAATCGTCCTTATGCTCCACGCCCAGGCCGATGATGTAGGCCATGATGGGGAAGGAAATCAAAAAGCCGCCGGTGGGGCCCACCAGTTTGTCGATGCCGCCGGAGAAGTTGGCCAGC